>RGAJ01000065.1 GCA_009920225.1 Paracoccaceae bacterium | reverse complement strand
TTGTCTTTGGCGTGGTTTTGATCCTGCGTGCCCGTCACAAGGGGGCAATGTGACCGAATTAGCCGCCATCATCACCGCAGAGATTTCCGAAAACGGCCCAATGCCGATCAGCCAATTCATGTCCACCGCGCTGTTTCATCCCACCTTGGGATACTACACATCTCGCACCGTCTTTGGACGCTCTGGTGATTTCGTCACCGCCCCCGAAATTTCGCAGATGTTTGGGGAGCTGGTGGGGCTTGCGCTGGCTCAATCTTGGATAGACCAAGGCCGTCCGTCCCCGTTCCAGTTGGTCGAACTTGGACCCGGTCGCGGCACGTTAATGTCCGATCTCTTGCGCGCAACCAAAGGTGTCGCAGGTTTTCACCAAGCCGCACAGATCATTTTGATCGAAGCCTCACCAAACCTAACCCAAATTCAGCGCAACACATTGTCAGGCTATGACATTACATGGGCCGACAGCATTCACGCGCTGCAAGAGCTGCCGACATTTTTGATCGCCAATGAGTTTTTTGACGCGCTGCCGATCCGCCAATATCAGCGCATTGACGACGTGTGGCGCGAACGTGTGATCGGGCTAAAAGACGACGCCCTGACCATTGGATTGGGCGGCGTGGCGCAATCGCCATATCTTTTGCAGCGGATGAGCGATACGGTCGACGGCGATATCGTGGAAACCTGTCCGCAGGCGGCACCTCTGGTGGACCAAATTGGTACCTTGATCGAAACCAAAGGCGGCCTTGGATTGATCTTTGACTATGGGAATTGGCGGTCACTGGGCGATACGCTGCAGGCTTTGCGCGCGCATGACCATGTATCCCCATTGGATCATATTGGTCACGCCGACATCACCACACATGTCGATTTCGAAGCCCTAGTCCAAACCTGTCCAGCCCGGCACACCCCTATGACGGACCAAGGGGTGTGGTTGGAACGATTGGGGATCACTGCGCGCGCCCAGACTTTGGCACGGGCTTTGTCAGGTGCAGCGCTAGAAAATCATATTCACGCACACAGACGGTTGACCCACCCCGATGAAATGGGGAAACTGTTCAAAGTGATTGCTCTCTACCCTTCAACCGCACCCTACCCCGTTGGATTCGACACATGACACTTGAAATCATCACATCCGACGCGCTTGCCCCCTTGCGGCATGGCTTTTTCACGCGACTTGGCGGGGCGTCGTCGGGTATATTCTCGGGATTGAACTGCGGAACGGGGTCCTCTGACCAAAGCGAAGCGGTCGCGCTGAATCGCACCCGCGTCCAAGACGCGATGGGCGGTGTGGATATTCCGCTGATCGGGGTGCATCAAATTCATTCGGCCACTGTCGTCACCGCAACCGAACCATTTGTAGAACGGCCAAAGGCCGACGGCATCGTCACCAATGTTCCGGGATTAACGCTGTCAATTTTAACCGCTGATTGTCAGCCGGTGCTGTTTGCTGATCGCAGAAATCATGTCATCGGGGCCGCCCATGCGGGGTGGCGCGGCACAGTGGCCGGCATTTTGGAAAATACTGTCGATGCAATGGTCGATTTGGGCGCTGAGCGTGATGAAATCGTGGCCATCATCGGCCCGTGCATTTCCCAAGCGGCCTATGAGGTCGGACAAGAATTTTTTGATGACGTGATCGCGTCGGATCCATCCCTAGACAGATTTTTCAAAGCGGGGGATCGCGCGGGCAAATACCAATTCGATTTGGCAGGCTTTGGCGTGATGAAATTGGAACACAGTGGCGTCGGCCATGCCGAATGGATCAACCACTGCACCTATTCCGATCCCAAACGGTTTTATTCCTATCGTCGGTCTGTTCATGAAAAACAGGCCGATTATGGGCGTTTGATTTCGTGTATTCGACTGTAATCACGCGTCCTTGGACAACCGTGACTCCAACACATCAAACGGCACGCCGGGTTCGTTTTTCGCACCGCGAATAACCAAAGATGTTTTCACCGATCCAACATTTGGCGCGCGCAACAAGCCTTCGGTCAAAAAGGTTTGGAACGAACTTAGATCGGGGGCCACGCATTTCAACATGAAATCGACTTCGCCATTCAACATATGACATTCGCGCACCAACGGCCATTCTTGGCAACGATCTTCGAATGCGCGCAAATCCGCTTCGGCCTGACTTTGCAATCCGACCATGGCGAAAACCTGGACTTCGAAGCCAAGCGACCGCGTATCCACCTGCGCATGGTATCCGTTGATATATCCCTGTTCCTCAAGCGCGCGAACGCGTCGCAAACAGGGCGGTGCAGATATCCCAACACGGCGGGCCAATTCCACATTGGTCATCCGCCCGTCGGCCTGCAATTCAGCAAGAATCAATCGATCAATTGGATCAAGTCGCGTTAATGGCATTGTCGGTTGTCCCATTCTTTTTTGCACTTGTTATAACAACAACACCCAGCTGCGCAACAATATTTCACAACCAAGCAAGATTATTCTAACGAAGCAACATCCAAATCGCCACAACGATCAGATCGCACCCCCTGTGCCCCTTTGCCCCCTTTCGTCCCGTGCAATCCGTGATTATATGTCGACCAACACAAGATGAGAAAAGTAGGTATTCCATGTCAGATACGCGCCACACCAAAGTTTTGATCATCGGATCAGGCCCCGCAGGATACACCGCAGGCGTCTATGCCAGCCGCGCCATGCTAGAGCCGATCTTGGTTCAAGGTATGGAACCCGGTGGACAGTTGACCACCACGACCGAAGTTGAAAACTGGCCCGGCGAAACCGAAATCCAAGGTCCGCAGCTGATGGTCAATATGGAATCGCACGCCCGCGCGATGGGATGTGACATCGTTTTGGATTTGATCAGCGATTTGGATTTATCGAAACGCCCCTTTGTTGCCAAGGGCGACAGCGGCACCACATACACCGCAGATGCCGTCATTTTGGCAACAGGTGCCCGCGCGAAATGGTTGGGCTTGCCCTCAGAGGATGCATTCAAAGGCTTTGGCGTATCAGCCTGTGCCACATGTGACGGGTTCTTTTATCGCGGACAAGAAATTGTCGTCATTGGTGGCGGCAATACCGCCGTCGAAGAAGCGCTGTTTTTGACCAATTTCGCATCAAAAGTTACCTTGATCCACCGCCGTGACACATTGCGTGCGGAAAAGATCCTGCAAGATCGGTTGATGAAAAACCCGAAAATCGAAACGCTTTGGTTCCATGAATTGGACGAAGTGATCGGGACCTCAGACCCCAAAGGCGTCGAAGCCATTCGGGTGAAAAACGTGAAAACGGGCGAAACATCGGAAATCCCTTGCAAAGGTGTGTTCGTGGCAATCGGCCATGCACCGGCGTCGGAATTGGTCAAAGATCAGCTTGAAACCCATTCAGGTGGATATGTTTGGGTTGAACCTGGCACCACGCGCACCTCAATCGAGGGCGTATTTGCGGCGGGCGATTTGACCGACGTTCATTATCGCCAAGCGGTCACAAGTGCCGGCATGGGGTGTATGGCCGCCCTTGATGCGGAACGCTGGTTGGCAGAACAAGAATAATGGTGCCGCTGTCCGGTACATTCTATCGGATCGTGTTTGAAAAATATCTTGATAGCGCGTTGAACGGCGTGCTGTCCCCCGAAGGCCGGAACGATGATGCGCGGGTTTTGTGTAAACTCACGGTGACAGGCGCACAGGTCTGCGACATTCGTCCGCCAAATCACACACCGACGTTGCACTGACGTGATACCGACGCATTACCGACATTGAAAAATGCGCATATTTGGGCTGCGACCCCATGGTTTGAAGATCGCCAAATCGGGCGCACCCCTGCATCATGGAAGGCGTCCGACGCGGTTCGGGAAACGGGCGCTGATGGCATGATCTATTCCAGCCGCCGCGACCCTGATCGTTGGCATTTGGTATTGTTCCGATGGAACGACGATGGCGGCCCGACAGTGCGCATTGACACTGTAACCCCTTGGACACAAGGCGTTTATTATTAATCCAAGAACAGGGTACCCGACATTAACACATGACCCGTTCCTGCGACACGGACCCCTTGGATATCCATTTGCGGACCCAGAACCTGCACCTGTGCTTGGCCGGGTCGGCCCATCCAGTGACCTTGTTCTGCTATGAAATTTCTGTCTTCGATCAATGCGTAACGCCACAAATAGGCCGCCATCGCCCCGGTTGCTGACCCGGTAAACGAATCTTCAGACGGATTGGGCGGCGCCATCAGCAAACGCGAAAATGTATCGCCAATTTCTGTTGCACCTTGCAAAGTGACCCAAAAAGGCTCCATCACCCTTATTGCTGCACCTGCCTTTTGAAACGCGGCCAATGGCTTGGGCTGAAGTTGAATGGACCGCAGCACATCATGGGATTTCACCACAGTGATACAAAATGGCAATCCTGTGGACACGATCTGCGGCGTACCAAGGATGTCATCCGCCGAAATTCCACCGATCGCCGCGATATTGGCCGCATCCACCTTGGGCCCAAAGCTGGGTTTGCTTTGCGTCATGATCACACGCGGGGTGCCAAAGCTTTCATCAATTTCGATGGGCACGATCCCTGAAAGGGTCTCAAGCATTATGGTGCGGGATTTGATTTTTTCACGATGTATCAACGATATAACCGTGGCAATCGTCGGATGGCCCGCAAAGGGAATTTCGGTGCCCGCCAGAAAATAGCGCACCTTGAAATCACCACGCGCGGACGGACCAACAAACGTGCATTCTGTCAGTGACGTTTCGCGGACGAACGCCATACAGGTGTCATCATCAAGATCCAACGCGTCGTGAACTACGGCACATCCGTTCCCACCAAAAGCTTGGTCGGTAAACGCATCCACCCAATCGCAATCATACTGTGTCATGCCACCAATATGGCAGCATGATACAGACGTTTCAAATGCATTTTAATGTCTTGTAACGCTCAATGCGCGGTGACGGGCGACAGATCGTTTTGACGCGCCAGAACAAAGGCCAAATTTCGTTCTTTGACCAAGGCCAAACGTTCACCTTGATCAGAATGCACCGCATAAAGTTTTTTCAACTTTCCAATCTGGGATTGAACATCTTTGGGCAAATCTTTCGCGGATCGTTCCGACGTTTGTTCGATATTATAAGGGGGATAGCCTTCGTTTCCGGACTTTGCTGTCCGTTCCAAAAGGCGTTCTAGCTGTTCAAAGCCCAGCATGTGCGGGTAAGACCCAAGTGTAAGTTTTGTCATCGACACGTCCTTAGCAAAAGCGACAGTCCTCATTTGGCCCCAAAAGGCGGCCGTGAATCGAATATGGTAAGGAAATATAATGATTGCAAGGGCTTTGCAGGTCAGATTCGATCTAGTATCATCATGTTTCAACGACTCAGAGGCCACCTATGAACGCTCCGTCCGAATTTTCGATGAAGACTGATGACGTCTTACGTTTCGAATTGGAAGTTTTCCGCAGGGAACACCGCGATCTTGACGAAGCAATTCAAGCCTTGATCGAAAAAGGAACGGCGGATCAGCTGACCCTACAAAGGTTGAAAAAGAAAAAACTGTTATTGAAAGATCGAATTTCACGGATCGAAGACAGATTAACACCCGACATCATTGCCTAATCCTTGTAAATGGCTATAGTGCCGCTTCCGAAAGCGACCAAGGGTTACACCATGTCAGAAACTCCCCCCGTTGGCATCATTATGGGCAGCCAATCAGATTGGCCCACAATGAAAGGTGCCGCTGATATTCTGGACGAATTGAACATCGCATATGAGGCCAAGATCGTATCGGCCCATCGCACACCGGATCGGTTGTGGAGCTATGGGAAAACTGCGGCGGATCGTGGGTTACAGGTGATCATCGCGGGCGCAGGCGGTGCGGCCCATTTACCCGGAATGATGGCGTCAAAAACCCGAATCCCTGTGATTGGCGTACCTGTACAGACCAAAGCATTATCGGGCGTCGACAGCCTGTATTCCATCGTGCAAATGCCCAAGGGATTTCCAGTGGCCACAATGGCGATTGGGGCTGCTGGGGCCGCAAACGCAGGGTTGATGGCCGCAGGGATTTTGGCCCTGCACGATGCCGATTTGGCACATCGGCTTGACGCGTGGCGCGATGCATTGTCAGCGTCCATTCCAGACGAACCGAAAGACGAATAATGTTAGAACAAGGCGCAACCATTGGTATTTTGGGCGGCGGCCAATTGGGTCGCATGCTGTCTGTCGCGGCAAGCCGATTGGGCTTTAAAACGCATATCTTTGAACCCGGTGCAAACCCGCCCGCCGCACATGTTGCAGATCGTGTCACTACGGCCAATTACGACGATGCAGAGGCGTTGAACGCATTTGCGCAATCGGTGGACGTCATTACCTATGAATTTGAAAACATTCCAACATCTGCCTTGGATATTTTGGAAAACATCCGCCCGATTCATCCCAACCGTGAGGCACTGCGCGTGTCCCAAGACCGGATCACAGAAAAGGATTTTTTGGCGAACTTGGGGTTCATAAACTTTACCCATGAAATTTCCGTCATTGGCGCGCGCAGTGAAAATGGTGATGTGTCGTGCTTTGATCCCGGTGAAAACATTCATCGCGGCGGCATTTTGCACACGACAACAGTCCCCGCCCGCCTGTCCAAGGCCCAGCGCATGGATGCCGTTTTGATGGCGGGACGGATATTGAACGCGCTCGACTATGTGGGTGTGATGGGGCTTGAGTTATTTGTGACGCCAAAAGGGTTGATCGTGAATGAAATCGCCCCTCGGGTTCATAACTCTGGGCATTGGACGCAAAATGGATGTGCGGTTGATCAATTCGAACAACATATTCGCGCTGTGGCCGGATGGCCGTTGGGCGATGGATCGCGTCACAGCGATGTCGTGATGGAAAACCTGATCGGTGCGGATATGGACCGCGTGCCAGACTTGGCCAAAGATCCGACTGTGTCCTTGCACCTTTATGGCAAAGCCGAGGTCAAAGCAGGGCGCAAAATGGGGCATTTCAACAAAATCATACCCACGCCGTCTGCATAGGTCACGCAAACGGATCGTCGGGATAGGTCACATGCGCCAGATAGAGCCCCTGTGGCGGGCTCACTGGCCCGCATGCAGGGCGCGATCGTGCGTCAAGCGCGTGTTTGACATCAATCGGATCCCACGCCCCTGCCCCCACACGTTCCAACGTGCCCACAAAACTGCGCACTTGGTTATGCAGGAATGACCGCGCGCGAACGTGAAAATGCAGCTCTGGTCCTGATCGCCCGTCAACACGTTCGATCCGCAGTTCATCCAACGATTTCACTGGGCTATTCGACTGACAGGATACGGACCTAAAGGTCGTGAAATCATGTCGCCCGATTAAATATGACGCCGCCTCACGCATGGCCGCATCGTCCAAATCGTGGGATACCTGCCACACCAGCCCCGCATCATGCACCGCAGGCGCGCGGCGCATTAACAGGCGAAAGAAATATCGCCGCTCTGTCGCAGAAAACCGCGCATGCCAGTCGGGATCGGCCAAGGCACACTCTGTGATCGCAATTGGCAACGGTTTGAGGTGATAGTTCAATGCCTCTGACAGGCGGAACGGATCCCAATCCTTTTGCATATCACACTGCGCAACTTGTCCCGTGGCATGAACACCCGCATCTGTGCGCCCTGCGGCGGCGATGGTGTGCGCACGGGGTTCAAGCTTGGCCAAGGCGTCTTCAATCGCACCTTGGACCGACGGATGATCCGCCTGACGTTGCCACCCCGAAAAAGGCGCGCCGTGATATTCAACTTTGATCGCGTATCTGTTCATATGCGTGAGCTACCGCAAAATTCCCCCCTTGGAAAGGGGGCACGCATGACATGCAGCACTAGGCAATCACAGTTCACATCCCTATCTTTAAGGGGATATGACAAAGGACAAGAGAATGATATCACAGATTGGCCAAAGCGTGATCGACACCGTCCAAGCTGCGGGCCAACAGGTGACGGACACGGTGTTTGGTGCGCCCATCCGATTGGGCGTAACAGGTTTGGCCAGATCGGGAAAAACCGTTTTCATCACATCGCTTGTAGCCAATTTATTGGCGGGCGGCCGCATGCCACAGCTTGCCGCGTTTGCCAAAGGGCGCGTCGAGCTTGCCTATCTGCATCCACAGCCCGATGACACAATGGCGCGGTT
>RGAJ01000064.1 GCA_009920225.1 Paracoccaceae bacterium | reverse complement strand
GCGGGCGGCGGTTGTTCTTTGGACGCGCGAATTGTGCATCTTGTCATTCAGGCCCCCTGTTCACCGACCAAGGGTTTCACGCACTGGGTTTGCCTGCATTCGGTCCGGGACGCACACGCCGTTTTGACCCAATGCCCCGCGACGTAGGACGGATGGGCAAAAGCGATGACTTGGCCGATGCCTACAGATTTCGCACGCCTTCTCTGCGCAACGTGGCCCTGACTGCCCCCTATGGACATAACGGTGCCTATCCAACCTTAGAAGGCATTATTCGCCACCACGCCGACGCTGTTGGCATGCGCAAGAAATGGACGCGCGATATGGCACAATTGCCGAACGTACCGTGGCTGCAAGAAATCGACTTTGTCATCCAGTCAGATACCCGCGAAATGGCGCGCCAAGATGCTGCAATTGATATAAAACCCATGTCTCTTTCTGATCGTGACATCGCGGATTTGGTTGCATTTCTAAACAGTCTCACGGATTATCGCGCCAAAGAACGCCCATTGGGGCGCCCCAATTCCGTTCCAAGCGGCCTTCCTGTGGATTGATGGCCTTCCTTGGGATCATCCAAAAGGACATGACATGATCGACCTATACACTTGGACCACCCCAAACGGTCGGAAAGTTTCAATATTACTAGAAGAGCTGGGCGTCCCATACACCCCCCATACAATCGATATCGGGAAAAACGAACAATTCGCGCCTGATTTTTTGGCAATTTCCCCAAATAACAAAATTCCTGCAATCTTTGATCATGAAACAGGTCGCAGCGTGATGGAATCCGGCGCGATCCTTATGTATCTGGCAACGAAATATAACCGGTTTTTGGGAACGGGCGACAATTACTGGCCGATGATGGAATGGCTTATGTGGCAGATGGGCGGCCTTGGGCCAATGCTAGGTCAGGTGCACCACTTTGTGAAATACAACAAAGGCGTGTCAGACTATTCCGCAGATCGTTTTTCCACCGAAGCATCTCGTTTATACTCCGTTCTGAACAAACGTCTCGAGGGGCGCGACTACGTAGCAAATGAATACACCATCGCTGATATGGCGATTTGGCCATGGGTGTCACGGTTCGAATGGCAGGAAATTGATTTGAACCAATACCCCAACGTCCTGCGTTGGTACACATCCATCGCACAACGTCCCGCCGTTCAACGCGGATATCACGTCCCCTCGTTTGTCTCGGAAATCCCAATGCCCTAGCGCATGCAGGTCTGCCCATCAATCGCTACGGCAAGGGGTGAGCGTGATCCCCTCTTTCATCTTTGAAAAAATACTCACTAAAACGCCGCATATCATGTGGCGTTTTTCAGTCAGCTGATGAAAAAACGTCCCCGTCGGGCTGGTATACACCACCTTCGGTCAAACCAAAGGCCCCCAACACAGTGTGAAACATCGCATCTTGTGCGGCGACATCCGACCGCGCGGGCGCCGCATCGCGGGCAGCCGATTGCCAAAACAAAAACGGCACTTTCAACTGATACTCTGGCGCTGCTTCTATCGGCGCGGCATGGGTATAAATGCCATCTTCCCCCAAACTTTCGCCGTGATCAGATGTGTACAGAACCAACGCATTCAAACCTGACACGCGTTCCAAATCTTTCACGATTTCGGCCAATACGCGATCGCTGTACAAAATCGTATTGTCATACACATTCCGCAAATCTTCCAATGCGCAGTTTGGCAACATCTTGTCAGTGCATATCGGTTCAAACGCAGCATATCGATGCGGATATTTTTCGAAATAATTCGGCCCATGACTTCCTGCGAAATGCAGCAACAGAAACACGGGTTCCGTCACTGCCCTTTTCGCCAGATCTGGCAGACCAGAGGTCAAGATTGAATCAGGATAGGCACTTGAACACATTCCGCCGTCACAGGTATCTTCGTACCGCTCGGCACAAAACCCACCCTCACAAATCTCTGATAATTGCGATCCAACATAAAACCCGTCTGATTTGATCCGCGGCAAGCCCGTATTGTTCGAATACACATAGGTCGCAACACCCTGCCGCTTGAGATAACTTGGAAGTGGTTCTTCCGGTTCGCCCTTGCGTTCATCGCGGCCCCTGCGCGACAAAATACAGGCCGTTCCACCGATGGTTGCGGTCGCGCAAGCATCGCTTGGTGGCAGAGCACGAAATCCTGCAGACCGTGTAAAGGGGTTCGTGTCACGATCATATCCATACCATGCAAAATTCTGCGCACGTGCGCTTTCACCGATGGCCAATATAACCAAGCCCGCCTGTGGCGTGGATATTGGATCGGGCAGGATCACTTGATCCCGCAAATACCGCGCATGGTCTTGGTCGAAATAGCGCACGGTATTTACAATATATGACCATGGCAAAATCCGCGAACCCAGATCCAATTCATTTTTCTGTATCCAATGATTGGTTTTCGGCCATGCCATCAGGGCACCCGCGATGCAGGCAACCGCAACGGGTGCGAGGATAAAGCGGGTCCAATATCGATGCGCCTTGATCGGAACAAACAACATCAACAGCGCTGGCACCACACCCAATCCGAAACCCCATGCAAAGATCCTCCAATCGATCAAGCCACCAACTTCGCCTGTGTCTGTGTTCAGAATATTGGCAATCATTTCCTGATTAAGCAAAATGCCAAACGCGTTCATAAAATAAAACGCAACCACATCCACAATCATCAAGACGCCCGCAACAACGCGCATCAGCCATATGGATATAATCGACAACACCCCCAACAGCGCTGCGAATAGGCACAATTGGATTAAGGCGACCGTGAAAATGACAACGATACCATCCACCGTCTGACTGTTGATCGACCTAAGAACATGATCCATCAACGGCCCTTGCACCGCCATCATATGATAGGCGGAAAACAACAAGATCACAGTGATAAGGGAATACTGTCGGCGCATGAGACTTTGGATTTGTTAATTTGCCCTGCATAAAGTCCAAAATCCGCAGACAAAACAAGCGAATTCGAAACCCTTGCAAAAATAGGATCTATTTTGCCCAAACGACATCGCTAAAAATGAAAAAAGCCCCGCTTGCGCGGGGCTTTCGTCAGTCTATCAGATCAACACGCGGCGACGGCGCGTTTGGTCATAACCTTGACCAGATGCGCGCGATACGCACCCGTGCCATGCAGGTCATTGATCATCCCGTCGGCAGAAACGCTTAGCCCGTCAATCGCATCAGGCGAAAAGTTCGCGGACAGCGCGGCCTCAGCCTCAGTCCAGCGATGTACGCCTTCCTCGGATGCGCCTGTCACCGCAACGCGAACACCATCGGCGAACTTGGCCACGAACACGCCAACCATCGCAAAGCGCGATGCAGGTTGTTCGAACTTCTGATAATTCGCAGCTTGTGGAACAGGAAAGCGCACGGACGTTATGATCTCGCCTTCTTCCAAGGCCGTTGTGAACATGCCTTGGAAATAGTCATCAGCCGCGATTTCACGTTTGTTGGTGATAACAGTCGCGCCAGAAGCCAATACCGCCGACGGATAGCATGCAGCAGGATCGTTGTTTGCCACTGACCCACCGATGGTTCCGCGGTTGCGTACCGCAGGATCACCGATGTTGGCCGCCAAAGCCGCCAACGCGGGATAGGTTGCCGCAGCTTCGGATGCCACAGTTGCGTGGTTTGTTGCACCGCCGATGGACAAGCTGCCATCGTCGTTTTTGCACACGCCTTTCATCTCGGCGATCCCTATCAGGCTGACCAACTTGGATGGGCTGGCCAAACGCTGTTTCAGGGTTGGGATCAAGGTTTGACCACCCCCCAAGGCTTGGGCTTCGTCGGATGCAAGCGCTGCAACCGCATCTGCCACTGTCGAAGGCTTTACAAATTCAAAGTCATACATTTTCTTTCCTCCGATTAACCGTTCATCGCCGCCCAGACGCGCGATGGCGAAACGGGCATATCGATATGAGTGACGTGTTTAAAGCCACCAGATTGAAGCGCATCAACAACAGCGTTCACAACGGCGGGTGGTGACCCGATTGCGCCCGCTTCACCGCAGCCTTTTACGCCCAATGGGTTATGCGTACACGGTGTTTGGCACGAATGGTCCACGGTATAGAATGGAACATCAGACGCGCGTGGCATTGCGTAATCCATATAAGATGCCGATAACAGCTGACCGTTTTCGTCATATGCACAGTTTTCCAACAACGCTTGGCCGATACCTTGGCCAATACCACCGTGAACCTGACCTGTTACGATCATCGGGTTGATGACGTTACCAAAGTCATCTGCCGCGCTAAAGCGTTCGACAGTCACCTTGCCTGTGTCTGGATCAATTTCGACCTCACAAGCATAGGCACCAGATGGATAGGTAAAGTTCGATGGATCATAGAACGCTGTTTCTTCCAAACCGGGTTCGATATCTTCGAGCGGATAGTTATGTGGCACATAGGCCGCCAAAGTCACATCACCCCAAGCACAGGATTTGTCTGTGCCTTTGACGCTAAAGTGACCGCCCTTTAATTCGATGTCGGCCTCAGATGCTTCTAACAAATGCGATGCAATCTTTTTCGCTTTGTTGATGATTTTTTCTGTGGCGCGCACCATGGCAGATCCACAAACCGCAATCGAACGGGACCCATAGGTGCCCATACCGAACGGAATTTTAGAGCTATCCCCATGAACGATATCGATCATGTTTTCATCGATACCCAACATTTCCGCCACGACTTGGGGGAATGCCGTTTCATGGCCTTGACCGTGGCTATGCGCACCGACCATCACGCTGATCGAGCCTGTTGCGTTCACACGAACTGTTGCGGCGTCATATAGGCCCGCACGTGCGCCCAACTGACCCACAAGGTTCGATGGGGCGATACCACAAGCTTCGATGTAACAGTTCACACCCAAACCACGCAGTTTGCCTTTGGCCTCTGATGCTTTGCGACGGGCTTCGAACCCTGACAGATCTGCGATCTCTTCTAGCTTGGCCATCGTCGCTTCGTAATCGCCCGTGTCATATTCAACCGCAACTGGGGTTGCATATGGGAACTGGGTGATAAAGTTCTGACGACGCAATGCGATTGGATCAACGCCCAATTCACGCGCGGCTTTGTCAATCACGCGCTCAAGCTGATAGGTCGCTTCGGGGCGGCCCGCGCCACGATACGCATCAACTGGAACGGTGTTTGTGAACACAGCCTTGACGTTCACATAGATCAGCGGCGTTTTATAGGTCCCCGCCATCAATGTGCCGTGCAACCATGTTGGAACAGATGGCGCAAATGTGGACAGATAGGCGCCCATGTTTGCATAGGTTTCTGTACGGACCGCGGTAAAGTTATTGTCCGCATCCAATGCCAATTCGATTTTGGTTACGTGGTCACGACCGTGTGCGTCGGACATGAACGCTTCAGAGCGTGATGACGTCCATTTAACCGCACGATTGAGTTGGCGCGCCGCAAAGGTACAGAATGCTTCTTCTGCATAGTGGAAAATTTTGGTTCCAAAACCACCACCCACATCAGGTGCCACAACACGCAGCTTGTGTTCTGGGATGCCCAAAACAAACGCCCCCATCAACAAACGAATGACGTGTGGGTTTTGCGATGTCGTATACAAAGTGCTTTCATCATTGGCACGGTTGTAATCACCAACGGCAACGCGTGGTTCCATCGGGTTGGCAACCAGACGGTTGTTCACCAATTCCAAGGTGGTCACATGTGCGGCGTTTTTGATCGCTTGATCCACCGCATCACGGTTATCTTCGACAAAACCCCAGTCATAACACAGGTTGTCAGACAGATCGTCATGCACTTTGGCCGATGTAGGCTTTAGCGCGTCTTTCATATTTACGACTGCGGGCAATTCCGCGATGTCCAGCTCAATCGCTTCTGCGGCGTCTTTGGCTTGTTCCAACGTATCTGCAACAATCGCGCAAATCGGATCGCCGACGTGACGCACTTTGCCTTGGGCCAAAACGGGGTGTGCCGGTTCTTTCATCACCGCGCCAAAGCGGTCGGTGACTTGCCAACCGCAGGGCAGACCGCCGATACCTTCGAAATCAGCGCCCGTGAAAATACGAACGACGCCAGGCATCGCAGATGCGGCGGCAGTGTCGATTTTATTGATCCTGCCATGCGCTACGTCGGAACGCAGGAAATACACATGTGCTTGACCATGAATGTTGATGTCATCCGAATACTGACCTGTCCCAGTTAGGAAACGGATGTCTTCACGACGCTTTGAACTTGCGCCGATGCCACTATCTTTGGGCATGGTTAATCCTCCCTTTTATGATTATTCAGCGGCCAGTTGGCTGACATCTTGTCCAGATGCGGCCATGATCGCTTTGACAATGTTATGATACCCTGTGCAGCGGCAAATATTACCTTCCAGGTGGTGACGTACTTCGGCTTCGGTTGGTTTTGGATTGTTCTTCAACAAATCCGCTGCCGCCATAACCATGCCGGGTGTGCAGAACCCACATTGCAAACCATGATGTTCTTGGAATGCCGCTTGGATCGTGTTGAGCGTTCCGTCTGGTGCCGCTTGGCCCTCGATCGTGGCGACTGTTGCGCCATCTGCTTCGGCTGCCAACATCGTACATGATTTCACGGCAACACCGTCAACATGCACAGTACAGGCACCACATTGGCTTGTGTCACAACCAACGTGCGTCCCCGTCAAACGCAAATCTTTTCGCAGGAAATCAACAAGAAGCGTGCGCCCCTCGACCTCCCCCGAAACGGACTTGCCGTTTACCGTCATTGAAATTTTCGTCATGTCTTCCTCCCTATTTTTTAGGTTTATCCAATTATCTTTTTAAACCAGCCTTTTTTCTCGGCTGTGTCTTCTTTGGTTTCTTCGTCTGATGGGCCTTCTACGGCACTACGAAAGTTTTCGAAAAATTGATCTGCCATCTTTTTGGCAAAGCCATCGATGATGCGGCTGCCAAGTTGGGCAAGCTTGCCACCAACTTTGGCCTCGACCTCGTATGACAAAAGGGTGCCCCCGTCTTGATCGGACAGCGTCACATTGGCGCTGCCTTTGGCAAATCCTGCGGCCCCGCCCTTGCCTTCGCCAGATAACATGAGGCTTTGACCCTCGACGATATCGGACAGGGTGACCGCACCTTTGAACGTGGCTTTTACTGGGCCAACTTTTTGCACAACGGTTGCTTCGAACCCTTCGGCAGGTGAACCAGCCATTTCTGTGCAGCCAGGAACGCATTCCTTTAGCATGTCCGCAGACAGCAACGCTTGCCAAACGGTATCGCGATCTGCCGCGATGAATTTGGATTCGGATAGGTTCATCTAGGTTATTCTCCAATTCAATTTATATGCTAAGCGACAAATGCCTTGTCTGACCATTAGACTAAGGGCGTAGTCACCTAAGTTCTGGCGGTGACAAGGTCACGCCGTAATTCGAAAAAATCGTTTGCAGTCTGCCATCATTAAGCGCCGCAAAAATGATATCGTCAACCGCATAGCCCAAAGGTTTGTAGGCAAAGTGGATCCCCACCCCAACGGTCCATTTCCCCACAGAAAAGGCAGGAAGAGGCGGTTGATGCACATCCGCACTGTCCGTTAGCCCATATTCCAATTGCGCGGTTGGACCCATCACCGCCATAACGTCGCCCTTGGACAACGCATCCATCGCAAGCGCGGTGGATGGATACCGCCGAATATTTGCCGCAGCCTGCGATCCGATCAATTGCGTGATGTAAAAATCGGCAATCGAATCGTTTTCAACACCCACGGTATCAAATCGAAAATAGGCAGGTACGGGTTTTTCGTCGGGATACGATGCCTTGTCATAGGCAATGGCAATGGATTCGACGTGATAGATACCCGTAAAAATAACCTGTTCGACACGACAGGCGAATTCGCTGTCATAAGGAACATGCATCATGACATTGGCAACGCGTCCGCCGACAACTGGGCCTTTCCACACCCAATTCCGCAGATCCGCATCCAACGTTTCCCCCGCAGCGACAAGGCGGATTTTTGCCTCAACCCCAAGATCAGCAGCAATCAAATGCGCAAGATCCACATCAATACCGACGGGTTTGCCGTTTTGTTCAAACGACCAAGGTGCAAAATCTTCGTACGCGGCAAATTCGATATAACCCCGTTCCAAAATCGTATCCAAATCTGCGCCGACGATGTCACGCGACGCATTTTGGGGCTTTTCTTGGGGAACATATCCTTCGCATCTGGCCCAAAGGGACTGGGCCAAACACAAAGACATGATAAAAACAATCAGGGTTCTGATCATCAATGC
>RGAJ01000063.1 GCA_009920225.1 Paracoccaceae bacterium | reverse complement strand
CCGTTCCAGCGGCCAGACATGCCCTAAATCTGCAAGGGCCGCATAAAGCGCGACGCGCCGCTTGCCTTGGCGCAAGCCCGCCGCAATTTCGTCGGGGGCTAAGGTTTTCAACCGTTCAAATTCTGCGACAAGCGGGTCTTCGGTTGCTTCCAATGCAGGCAAAAGCCAGTTTTTTTCTCGCGCGATCAGTGTTTTGAGATAGGGGCTGCAACTGCCGACGGCAGCGAGAAAGTCCTTGACCGCGCCCGACACATCCAGATCGGCAACCGTATCAGATGCCATGTCTTTATCATAGATATGTGGACTATGGCGCAGGGATGAGGCAAAACTCATGACAAATCCTTTTAAGTGTTAGGTCCGACAATGAGCAAAAGTTTGAACCGTGTCAAAGCAGCAATGACCGCCTTGGGTCTGCCAGATACGATTTTGGAAACAGGATTGGCAAAAACTGCGCAAATGGCCGCCGATCAAGTGGGATGCCACGTCGATCAAATTGGAAAATCCATCATTTTCCAAGGAGCCAGCACGGGCAACATTTATCTTTTCCTCACGGCGGGCGGGAATTCGGTGGATAGTGACAAAGCGGCGCGTGTCGCAGGCGAATCCATGATCAAGGCCGATGCAACCGCCATTCGGGCAAAAACAGGCTTTGCCATCGGGGGCGTGTCGCCCGTGGGTCATCTGACCCCAAGTATCCCATTTATGGACCCCCGCCTCTTGGAATTTGAAAATATTTGGGTCGCGGCAGGCACACCAAACCATGTTTTTTCGGTCAATCCAGATCAATTATCAAAAATAATTTCCGCTCAAGTCATTCATTTTACACAATAATAAAAATAATGTAAAAATTATTTACATTGGGCCTTGGCAAGTCCAGTCTCCATTCCCATTTCTGTAATGTGAAAGCCATTCACATTGTTTAGTTTAGGAGAAAAAAATGTCGACTGCCGCTGATATTCCAGCCTCGTTTAACAAGCCAAATTGGTTTGAGCGATCCGAAGGCTGGCTTGACCGCAAAGGTAAAGGAGCGTGGATTGGTGCGACTGTGCTGGGATTCATCTTTTTCTGGCCCGTCGGATTTGCCCTGCTTGCATATATGATCTGGAGTAAAAAAATGTTCAATAAATCATGCTGTTCTCATCATTCCCGTAAATCGCACAAGCATTGGCGGTCCAGCGGAAACATGGCTTTTGACGCCTATCGTCAGGATACAATTGACCGCTTGGCCCAAGAACAACAAGATTTCGAAGCGTTCTTGGATCGTCTGCGCCAAGCCAAAGACAAGGCCGAGTTTGACGAATTCTTGAAAGATCGTGAAAAGAAAGCAAGCTAATATCACCCAACAACGACCCCCTAATTCTAGGGGGTCATTTCCAAGAGACATGAACATGTTACCTGCCCCTGAAACCCATCCTGAGTTTTACGAAAGCGTTGCATCAAAACGATTGATCGCGTGGATCATCGATTTGGCCGTTATCATCATTGTCGGTGCAATCTTAACCCCGTTGACCGCATTCACCGCCCTCTTCTTTTTTCCAGCGTTCGTAATGATTGTTGGCTTTGTCTATCGTGTGATGACGCTTGCATCGGGATCTGCTACATGGGGGATGCGATTGATGGCCATCGAACTTCGCCAAGGGGATGGATCAAAACTTGAACTCACAAGCGCGTTTTTACACACCCTCGGTCTTTATGTTTCATTTGCCTTTCCCGTGATCCAACTTGCCTCATGCGTGATGATGGCAACCCAACGGTCTGGCAAGGGGGTGACGGACATGATCCTTGGCACCGTGATGCTGAATAAACGCCATTAATCCTATTTCACAAAATTTTTAGGGCCATAGATTCCAATTGCATAGGACCTATGGCCTTGCTACATTTTTAAACATGCGACACACGCTTCCCTTTGCGCCGCAGTTTTATGTAACTGCGCCCCAATCCTGCCCGTATTTGGACGATCGGCAGGAACGCAAGCTTTTTACGTCGCTTCAAATTGATGATGCGCAAATCTTGAACGACAAACTGTCAAAACAAGGGTTTCGCCGATCACAAAACGTGCTCTATCGCCCATCTTGCGTCGAATGTGCGGCGTGCATGTCTGCCCGCATTCGTGTGGATGATTTCAAACCGACCACGACACAGCGCCGGATTGAGCGCAAAAACAGTGGGTTAGAACGGTTTATGCGATCACCTTGGGCCACAGAAGAACAATATGATCTGTTCAAAACCTATCTCTCACATCGCCATTCGAACGGTGGTATGGCCGATATGGACGTGTTCGAATTCGCCGCGATGATCGAAGAAACACCCATCAAAACACGCGTGATCGAATATTATGACGGCGACAAATTGATCGCCTGCTGTTTGACCGATGTTTTGGATGATGGCCTAAGCCTTGTGTATTCATTCTTTGACCCCAGCTATGAAAAACTGTCGCTTGGAACCTATGTGATCTTGAACCAAATTGCATTGGCGCGTGAAATTGGCCTGCCCTATGTGTATTTGGGCTATTGGGTCCCCGGCAGCCGCAAGATGGGGTACAAACGCAAATTCTCGGCGCTTGAAATCTTTCGGGTCAATCAATGGACACCTTTGAAAGAGGATGACAGTTACAGCAATGAACTGCACCCGATGAACACGCTTCCAATTGCGGAACAGGTGGCGAACCTGTCGCTACCGTCACGTTAGGTTTCTTTTATCCACCTCTGGACCTTGGGCATTGAATACCCTATATGTTTTGTCAGGTAATAAGACGGACATCACTATGACCAGCGCTATGAACCCGATCGAGGGCACTGATTGAACCATCGTCAACCGATCATCCATTGTATGACTCAGTGGTTGAAGCATGCCGCACGGTGTACGATCCTGAAATACCCGTGAACATCTTTGACCTTGGGTTGATCTATACCATTGATATCAATGATGAAAACGTCGTGCGCGTTTTGATGTCACTCACTGCACCTGGCTGTCCTGTGGCGGGTGAAATGCCCGGTTGGGTCAGCGAAGCGATCACACCTATCGCAGGCGTGCAGCATGTCGAGGTTGAATTGGTTTGGGATCCCCCATGGGGCATGGACATGATGAGCGATGAAGCCCGCCTTGAACTGGGCTTTATGTAACACCCGCTAAGTTTGGATAACGCATATGTTTTCAATACCCGGTAAATCCCCTGTTTCCCTGACACCAGCAGCGGTCAAACAGATTGCATCCTTGATGCAGCGTGGTGGTCACCATGGTTTGCGTTTGGGATTGAAAAAAGGCGGCTGTGCAGGGATGGAATATACCTTGGACTATGTCGATGCCGCCGATCCCCATGATGAGATCGTCGAACAAGACGGCGCGCGCGTCTTGATCGCGCCAATGGCGCAGATGTTCTTGTTTGGAACAGAAATCGATTATGAAATCGGTTTGTTGGAATCTGGCTTCAAGTTCAAAAACCCCAACGTGACCGAAGCCTGCGGATGCGGTGAATCAATCAAATTTGGTGATTGATCTACGCCTTGAGGTGAACATAGGTTTCATTGAACCGTTTGGTCAAATGATCCCCGGCCAAGACAACATGATCTGCCCCCATCGGCGCGACATTCGTATCGTAATTCGGATTGAAAAACAGCGGGACGGAAATGCGCTCCTCGTTTGATCCACGCACGCGGTGCGGCGTTGCGCGGACGCGCCCTTCGGTCCAAATCTGCAGCATTTCCCCAAAGTTTATGATGAATTCGCCTGGGTTGGCGTTGACAGATATCCAGTCACCAGAGATGGTTTGTGCCTCAAGCCCCGGAACACCGTCTGTTCCCAACAGGGTGACACATCCATAATCGGTGTGCTCTGCGATGCCAAAATCCTTGTCCCCTGCCCAATCCGGACGTGTCGGGTAATAATTCCCACGCAAAAGCGCCATCGGTTTGGAAAACTTGTCATCAAAGAATGCCGTGTCCAATCCCAACACATCTGCGATTGCACGCAAAATCTCGATCGCGACGTTCATCGCGTGATCATAGTAACCCCCAATGACCGACGCAAAGCCTTCGGGGCGCACTGGCCATTTGTTCGGTGCATAGACGGACAATGACGCCATTGGATCCGTTGGATCAATGTCAAACCCGCAATCAAACACCTCTTTGTAATCCGGATTGGCATTTGGATCGACCTGTTCCGACTGCGGCGCACCCCACCCGCGATTGGATCCTGTTTTGGCCATATCAACGCGTGATTTCTCAGACGGATCCAATTGGAAAAACGCACGATATTGTGCGATCACCCGCGCCATTTCATCCTGCGTGATGTCGGTGTTGTGGATAATCAAAAACCCGTAATGCGCAATTCCGTCCTGTAACAGATCCATCGTGGCGGCATCGCGCGCAATAAGCTTCTGAGCATCAATTTTGGGGATCATAGACGTCACTTTTGGTTTAATCCGTTGTTTTGACGTCTAACTATGATAGAACGAATAAAGTTTCAATTTAGAAAGACGGGGAAAGTAATGCGTAAATTGGCAGCAGGGAATTGGAAAATGAACGGGACCCAATCAGACCTTGCACAGATTACTCAGATTGGCGCCGCCTTTGATGCCGCCTCCGTCGATATCCTGATCTGCCCGCCGGCGCAGCTCCTGATCCCTGCGGTTACCGCGTCCCCTCATGTTGCGATCGGGGCCCAAGATTGTCATGCAAACGCATCAGGCGCACATACAGGCGACCTGTCTGCCCCTCAAATCCGCGACACAGGGGCGACTTATGTGATTGTGGGCCATTCTGAACGCCGCACGGATCATGGCGAAACAGACGCAACGGTCAACGCCAAAGCCGCCGCAGCGGTGGATGCTGGGCTGATCGCCATCATCTGTATCGGCGAAACCTTGCAAGATCGCGACAACGGCGCGACACTCAATGTACTGGCACAACAGCTCACCGGTTCCGTTCCCGCACTCGCAACAGCACAGAACACCGTGATTGCCTATGAACCTGTTTGGGCCATTGGCACAGGTCTGATCCCCACCCTCGACCAAATTGCACAGGCCCACGCATTCATACGCGAACACCTGACTGCGCAATTGGGGGCAACGGCGGCTGATATGCGGTTACTCTATGGTGGGTCCGTAAAAGGCTCAAACGCGGCTGATATCTTTGCAGTTCCGCATGTGGATGGCGCATTAGTGGGCGGCGCAAGCCTGACTGCGCAAGATTTCGCCCCCATCATCACAGCCTTACAAAACGCCTAGGCCTTTCATCTTTGTAAAAATACTCAAACGAAACGGCAAAAATCGACGAACGCCGCTTTTTAAATGTCCCAACAAAAAACCCGCCACGCTGTGACGGGTTTTTTTCAAGTCTTGTTGCGTTGATCAGTTGATCAGGGTCAACAATTTGTTCAACGACTCTTTTGCATCGCCATAGAACATGCGTGTGTTTTCTTTGTAGAACAATGGGTTTTCGATACCTGAATACCCAGTGCCTTGACCGCGTTTGGACACAAACACTTGCTTTGCTTTCCAGCATTCCAACACAGGCATCCCTGCGATTGGGCTGTTGGGGTCTTCTTGTGCGGCAGGGTTCACGATGTCGTTTGACCCGATCACGATGGCAACGTCTGTGTCCGGGAAATCTTCGTTGATTTCGTCCATTTCCAAAACGATGTCATAGGGTACTTTGGCTTCGGCCAACAAAACGTTCATGTGACCCGGCAAACGACCCGCAACAGGGTGGATCGCAAAGCGTACGTTCTTGCCCTTGTCACGAAGACGTTTTGTCAACTCGGACACGGCTTGTTGTGCTTGCGCAACAGCCATACCGTATCCGGGAATGATCACAACGCTGTCTGCATCATCCAATGCTGCGGCGACGCCTTCGGCGTCAATCGCCACTTGTTCGCCTTCGACTTCCATTGCAGGGCCGGTTGTACCACCAAAGCCCCCCAAGATGACCGAGATAAATGACCGGTTCATCGCCTTACACATGATATAGGACAAGATTGCGCCCGACGACCCAACCAAGGCGCCCGTTACGATCAACAGGTCGTTGCCAAGGGTAAAGCCGATTGCCGCAGCCGCCCAACCAGAATAGGAGTTCAGCATAGACACAACAACAGGCATGTCCGCGCCACCGATCCCCATAATCAGGTGATAGCCAATAAAGAACGCCAACAGCGTCATCAGAACCAGCGTCCACATGCCAGAGCCGTTCAGGAACATGATCAACAAGATCACGGACAAGATTGCAGCCGTTGCGTTCAACATATGACCGCCTGGCAATTTTGTCGCTTTCCCGTCAACTTTGCCCGCCAACTTACCAAAGGCAATAATCGAACCTGTGAATGTCACCGCGCCGATGAACACACCCAAGAACACTTCGACCTTCAGGATTGCGATTTCGGTGTCATTTTTGTGGGACAACACTTCGCCAAAGCCTGTGATGCCTTGTTCGTGCATCCACATTTGCAGACCTTCACCACGCAAAACCGAAGGGGCTTCGGCCATCAATGCTTTGACAGTGCCCAATTCGATAAAGGCGTTATAGCCGATGAAAACCGCGGCCAATCCGACAAAGCTGTGCAATGCGGCAACCAACTGCGGCATTTCGGTCATTTCGACCTTGCCCGCAACCTGTTGGCCAAGGAATGCGCCGATGGCGACGGTGACCAAAACCACCAGATAATTGCCCATACCCGGGCCAAAGATGGTGGCCGCAATGGCCAATCCCATGCCCACGATACCATACCAGACCGCGCGCTTTGCGCTTTCTTGTCCACTTAGACCGCCCAAGGACAGGATAAAAAGGACTGCTGCTGCGACATATGCCGCGGAAACGATACCTACGTTCATTATATCCACTCCCTAGATTAAGATTTCTGGAACATCGCCAACATGCGACGCGTGACCATAAAGCCACCGACGATGTTGATCGTTGCGATCAGAACGGAAATTGCGGACAGGATGACAACCAACCAATTGGATGACCCGATCTGCAACAAGGCGCCCAAAATAACGATACCCGAAATCGCGTTCGTGACGGCCATCAATGGGGTGTGCAAACTGTGCGAGACATTCCAAATCACTTGGAAGCCTACAAAACACGCCAAAACAAACACGATAAAGTGCTGCATAAACGACGCAGGCGCATAGGCACCAACGATCAGCATCAAAATCGCACCAATCGCCAAAACACCGACCTGTTGTTTGGTCGCAGCTTTGAACGCGGCAACTTCTTTTGCGCGCTTTTCTTCTGGTGTCAGCTCTTTTGGTTTTTCTTGGGTTTTTGCCGCAATCGCCTGCACTTTTGGTGGGGGCGGTGGGAATGTGATTTCGCCGGCGTGGGTAACTGTTGCACCACGAATGACGTCGTCTTCCATATTGTGGTTCACAACACCGTCTTTTTCAGGTGTCAGATCCGTCATCATGTGGCGAATGTTTGTCGCGTAAAGCGATGACGCTTGCGCCGCCATGCGGCTTGGGAAATCGGTATAACCAACGATGGTCACACCATTGTCGGTGACAACTTTTTCGTCCTTCACCGTGCCTTCGACGTTACCGCCTTTTTCGGCGGCAAGGTCAACAATCACAGAACCCGGCTTCATCGCTGCAACCATATCCGCCAACCAAAGCTTGGGTGCTTCGCGGTTCGGGATCAGGGCTGTCGTTATGACGATGTCCATTTCGGGGGCCAGTTCACGGAATTTCGCCAATTGCGCTTCGCGGAACTCTGGGCTTGAGACGGATGCGTAACCGCCTGATGCGGCGCCATCTTGTTGTTGCTCTTCGAAATCAAGGTACACAAATTGCGCGCCCATCGATTCAACTTGTTCCGCAACTTCGGGACGCACGTCAAAGGCATAGGTGATCGCACCCAATGATGTGGATGTCCCGATCGCAGCCAAACCCGCAACGCCGGCGCCAACGATCAACACTTTGGCAGGGGGTACTTTACCCGCGGCAGTCACCTGCCCCGTAAAGAAACGGCCAAAGTTATTCCCCGCCTCAATCACCGCACGGTAGCCCGCGATATTGGCCATCGAGGACAAGGCATCCATTTTTTGTGCACGTGAAATACGGGGAACCATTTCCATGGCGATAACAGTCGCGCCCTTTTTCTGGGCCGCTTTCATTCCTTCGTCGTTCCCCGCAGGGTTAAAGAAAGAAATCAAGGTTTTATCCGCCGTCAGACGCTTTAACTCTGCGCTATCGGGTTGGCGTACCTTTGCAATAATGTCGGCGTCTTTCCACAGGGCTGCGGCGGTTTTTACCAATGTCACCCCCGGTTAGGGGACGGCTGGCAG
>RGAJ01000062.1 GCA_009920225.1 Paracoccaceae bacterium | reverse complement strand
ACGCGCGGAATAATTGCATTGCCGTGTGCCACAGCAAGATTTCCATCAGGGCAAAAGTCATTTTGTATGTCGATTGCTATCAATGCGCGCATTTGAATATTCCTTTGGTCATCTATAATGCGCAGAAAACTTGACGTTTTTACAAAACAAGTGCAAGGCAAATCAGCAATATACTTGGTTTTAAACACGATACCATGACTGCGTGGGATTTATATTTACGACATTTATTCACCTTTACGCTTGACCTTATTAGAACGCCCATCAACTGTAGGGCAAGTTTAGGATTTTTTATGAGATGAGTGACGCCAAAGCTTATATCAATAGAGAAGTAGAACGACGCATCCGTGTCAGCCAATTGTCCGTCTATGTGATCGTAATTGCGGCAAGCCTTTGGTCGATTTTCTTTATAATTGTCGGTGATGTTGCAGGGGCTGTTATTTCGGGGATCGCAACGTTTGCCTATGCGATTTGTTTGATTTTCTTCCTGTCGAAATATCAAACTTTGGCCCGCGTCATCTGGTTATGTAACGGTCTTACGGCACTGTCGGCGGGGTGTCTTGTTGCCCAACCCGGTGTTGCGGTTGAGATCCTGTTTATCCCACTGATGTGTATGCCGTTTTTGTCATTCTCTTGGCGATCCGAAAAAGCGTTGCTTAGCTTTTTTGTGTTTATTCCGCTCATATTGTGGGCGCTGATCTTGTATTTTGATCTATCGTCAAAAGCACCGGAATTATTTGGATGGGAAACGATCCAAAGCCCATTAGAGGCGGGGTTGATCAACCGCGCCCTTGAATTGACTGTATCTGTCTTTCTTTGCGCGGAACTGATTTATTTTTCGAAATTGTCGATGGCTGCCGAGGATGAATCGCGCGAGGCCCAAGAAAAAGCAGAAGCCGCCGCAACAGCCAAGGGCGATTTCTTGGCAAACATGAGCCATGAGATCCGAACACCAATGAACGGCATGGTGGGGATGATCGAAGTTCTTGAAACCATGAATCCGACCCACGAACAAAATCGGATGTTGGGGATCATCCGCAATTCGGCCTATGCGCTGTTGCGGATTATTGATGACATTTTGGACACCAGCAAAATCGAAGCCGGCAAGTTAGAAGTCGTATCTGCCCCGACCGAGTTGCGCCCCTTGATTGAAAGCGTCGTGGTCACATTGCAAAATATGTCCGATGATTTCAACGTTCGTATCCGCCTGTATATTGATCCCGATGTGCCCATTCGCATCATGACCGACCCGGGACGCTTGCGGCAAATCCTGTTAAATTTGTTATCCAATGCCGTTAAATATTCTGCCGAAGATCTGACATCGCGCGAAGGCGAAGTGTTCCTATCTGTGGAAATGTCACATGCCTCTGGGTTGCGCATCACATTAAAGGACACTGGAATTGGCATGGACGAGGATACGCTTTCCAAGCTGTTTCAACCCTTTATGCAAGCCGACCATTCAGGCACGCGGCGCGTGTCCGAGACGGGTTTGGGTCTTGTTATCACACTTCGTCTGGTTGAACGGCTGGGTGGGCATTTGTCCGTTGATAGCACGCCAAATGTGGGCACCACTGTTGTGCTCACAATGCCGGTCACGCACCCAACCGAAGACATCGGAAAATCACAGATTGATTATTCCGGCGTGAATGTCCTTTGGGTGACGCACAAAAGCGGCGTCTTGCCGTGGAACATCAATAAGTTCTTTGAAAAATGGGGATGTCGTTCAGTGTCGTCTATGTGGGCGACGCGATAGATCCCAGTCAGGTAAATGTTTCTGCCAATAGTATTTTTGTCATCGCCCCCAACAGCCCCGCAAATATTGCGCTGTGGCAAGAACAAATTCGCAGCTGTGTCGACGCGCCAAAATTCCTGCTGTTGACGGGGGTTCGTTCGGAACGCTTGGGTCGATTGCAAGATGATGTCATCCGGACGCAAATGTTCCCAATGCTGCCAAGTGAAATTATGCGGTCCATCGGGATTTTATCAGGCTTGGTTCCAGATGATGAACCTGTAAAGCCCATCACGCGGGTCGAGGATCTGACCCAAGATCAACTCGAACGGCGCGGTACAAAAAAGCTTTTGGTGGTGGAAGACAACGAAATCAATCAGATCGTTATACAAAAACAGCTAGAACTGTTGGGCTATTCTGCAGAAGTGGCCCAAAACGGCAGTGAGGCGCTTATTCTGATCCAAAAACAGAACTATGATGTTGTTTTGACCGATTGCCATATGCCTGTCATGGACGGCTTTGAAATGTCGCGTAAAATCCGTGAATTTGAAGCCAGCGAAGGATTAAAGCGCGTCCCGATTATTGCGATCACCGCAAACGCGCTTAAGGGCGACGCAGATAAATGCTTTGCCGCGGGTATGGATGACTATATTGCCAAACCGATTGAGGTCAAAAAGCTTGATGCCAAGCTGAACGGGTTCTTGGACTCCTAGTTCGCGTTTTTGTTTGAAAGAATACTGATCCGTGGAATGATCCCCGTGTCTGCACGACTGCGGTTAAGCAAGACAGGCGTTGTGTTGGATGCTTTCATGCGACCTTCGCGGAATACGACGTAAATGCCGCTGCCGATGATAATGGCGCTGCCCAACATCGTTATCTGGTCGGGAAGTTCGTCGAAAAAGAAAAATCCATACACAATAGCCCAAATCATTTGGGAATAATGCATGGGTGCGACGACTGCGGCCTCGCCTGTTTTATAGGCAAGGATGATAAACAAGGATGCGACAGAGGCCATCATCGCCATCAAAGCCAAGGCACCCAAATCGAACAACTGCAATGGCACATAGTGCGCGGGCATCAAGACCGCCATGACGATCAAGTTCGCAAACATTGGATACATCAGCAAAACGATGTTGCGCTCTTCGCTGCCGATTTTGCGTACGATCAAGGATCCAATCGCGCCGAACACGGCCGCAGTCAACGCTGCGATGTGCCCAAGCGACAGGTCACTGGTGCCAGGGCGCAATACAACCATGACGCCGATCAACCCGACGATCACCGCGCCCCCGCGGTGAACGCCCACTTTTTCGCCGAGCATCGGAATGGACAGGATCGTTATCACCAACGGCATGCCGAACAAGAATGCATAGGTTTGCGCCAAAGGTAACACCGAGAACGCATAAAATGCCGACATCCCGGTGATGACGGTTGTGATGACTCGCAAGGCTGACCACCACGGATGTTTTGGCAACATGTTGTCTGCGCTGCGTTCACGCAAATGCATGGTGAAAATCATCGGAAAGCTGAACAGGACCGAAAAAAAGATCACCTGAAATGTGGAATACTGCGACCCCAGATATTTCACGATCACGTCATGTGCCGAAAAAATGGCAAAACCAAGCAGGGCGAAAATTGCGCCTTTTGCATTTGGGGACATCGGGGGGCCTATTGATTATGTTTCCGCTAACACTATAGCACAATCATAGATCAGGGAAAGATGGCAAGGGAAATATCCCTTGCCACTATATCATTATAAACTTGCGTCTAGTGCGGCAAGGATCGCATCGCCCATTTCAGAAGTGGACAGCGGTGTGACTCCGTCTTCGCCCAAAAGGTCGGCCGTGCGCGCGCCATTTGCCAAAACGGTTTCAATCGCTTTTTCCAAACGATCGGCCTCTGCGCCATTATCGAACGAATAGCGCAGCGCCATTGCAAAGGATAGGATACATGCGATCGGGTTTGCTTTGCCTTGGCCGGCGATGTCAGGCGCAGAACCGTGAACGGGTTCGTACAATGCCTTTGGACGACCGTTTGCCATTGGTGCGCCCAAGGACGCGGATGGCAACATGCCCAACGATCCTGTCAGCATCGCAGCCGCGTCGGACAGCAAATCGCCAAACAGGTTGTCAGTAACGATCACATCAAACTGCTTGGGCCAGCGGCACAGCTGCATCGCGCCTGCGTCGGCATACATATGGGACAGTTCGACATCTGGGTATTCGGTGTCGTGCACTTTTTGTACAACTTCACGCCATAGGATGCCTGATTCCATGACGTTTGCTTTTTCCATCGAACAGACTTTGTTGTTGCGACGACGCGCCAATTCAAAAGCAGACCGCGCAACGCGTTCGATTTCGGATTCGGTATAGCGTTGGGTGTTGATACCGACGCGTTCATTGCCCTCTTTGAAAATGCCGCGTGGTTCACCGAAATAGATGCCTGACGTCAATTCGCGCACGATCATAATGTCGAGACCGGCAACCACGTCCTTTTTCAACGACGAGAAATCCGCCAAAGCGTCAAAGCACTGTGCAGGGCGCAGGTTGGAATACAGGTCCATTTCCTTGCGCAAGCGCAACAAGCCGCGCTCAGGTTTTACAGAAAAATCAAGGGCGTCGTATTTCGGGCCGCCAACGGCACCCAAAAGCACGGCGTCAACCTCTTGGGCTTTGGCCATGGTGTCATCATGCAATGGTGTGCCGTGTTTATCGTATGCGCAGCCGCCGACCAAATCTTCGGATACGTCAAACACCAAGTCACGTTTTGCGCCGTACCAATCGATGATCTTGCGCACTTCTGCCATTACTTCGGGGCCAATACCGTCACCTGGCAGAATAAGAATTGAGGGGTTGCTCATATGATTACGTCCTTGCGTTTCAAATCTTTGACAACGGCCTAACGATTTCGGCGGCAATGGTCAAGAAAGCAAGGGCCTGATCGCGTCGCTTAACTGAATCTACATCGGATCTCTCAGGCGATTTGAAGTGTGTGATTGGGGTCCTTGGCTTGGCGTTTGTTTTGGATCAGCGCAGAAATGCGCAGCATCGCCATTCCACGCATCGCGCATGTTGTTGGGATGATCGACCAAATGATCAACATCCATGCAAGTGATTGCAAATCGAAAAAGAATTCTGGCCCAAAAACAAGACTCAGTATCAAAATTACGGCTGGAAATAGAAACGGAAGAACAATACCCAGTGCAATGTTAATGCGCCCATCGCGGGTCAGGCGATCCACGATATCGCCCCCCGTGGTTGGGTCCAAAAGGGGTAGGTTTGTCCAAACGTTGAAAGATCCATGAGGCAACGGCCATTTCGTAACGCGCAAGATTGTATAAAACCCTGCGATCACCAAAAGCGAAACAAAAAACCCAAACCCCGCAGCAAGACGCATCGCATCCACAAATACCGCAGGCAAGTTTTGCGGCAGCATCAATACCACCAAATGCACAGGGGAATATTCGAAATCCAACGTATGGCCCAATATTACAGATATGTTTTCCAACAACTGGCTTGGTGTTTCGCCCAAGGGGCCGCGTAACAAAAGGCTGGTTCCGAGGATGATACAAAACGCATGTCCAAAACGGATACGGTTAAACGGGGGCGCTTCGCGAAATTCCAACAGACAGGGATAGGTGTTCAAATATTCCAAACACACAAGCCCGCCGATCAAAAACGCACCCAGTAAAACAATATAGGATCCGTCTTCGGAGGCAGGAACCAGCAAGAGCGAGGGAATAGAAATTGCAATCGCAACCAGTGTCGCGCGCAAAACCGCTGTTATGATCGAAACGATCATGCTCTTCCTCACTTGCTGGGGTGCACGGGTACATTGCCTGTGCTTTTCCCAAATATCCGAACGGATCGGATTGCCTCATTTTTGCCATATTTATGGACCGATAAGATAAATCTCGCAATACGTTTTTGACAGATGCGCCGAAAATCAACGGGTTATTCCTTTTTCACCACGGTGGTGAATGGGGTTTGCATCACGGCAAGTTGCGATTTTCGATGGATGACACCATCGGTGCGATATGCTAACACCCAAGAAAACCTATCAGCAGCAGGACACGTACCCCCCGATGTCAGACCTCTCCGATCTTTTGCGGAATGTTTTTGGATTCGATGGATTTCGATCTGGACAGCAAGAGATTGTTGAAACGGTCATTCGTGGGGACAATGTGTTGGCGATTATGCCAACAGGTGGCGGAAAATCACTGTGTTTTCAATTGCCTGCTTTGGCGCGGCAGGGTGTGGTTTTGGTTATTTCCCCCCTGATTGCACTGATGCGTGACCAGGTGCGTGGGCTGCAATCTGTTGGTGTGGTGGCGGGTGCGCTGACATCCGCGAATACGGACGCAGAAACGCAATATGTTTACGACGGACTTGAAAATGGCAGTTTGAAATTGCTGTATCTGGCGCCTGAACGGTTGGGATCATCGTCCACGTTTGCGCTGTTACGGCGTTACAATATTTCTATGATTGCAGTGGACGAAGCCCATTGCGTCAGCCAGTGGGGACATGATTTTCGCCCGGATTATCTAAAGATCGGTGAATTGCGTCGCACTCTTGGTGTGCCTCTTTCGGCGTTCACGGCGACGGCTGATGCCGAAACGCGCGATGAAATTGTCGAACGTTTGTTCGATGGTGTGCCGCCTGTCACGTTTTTGCGTGGCTTTGATCGACCGAATATCCATTTGGCGTTTGCAATCAAGGACAACCCTCGCAAACAGATCCTAGAATTCGCAGATGCCCGCAAAGGGCAATCGGGGATCGTGTATTGCGCGACGCGCGCGAAAACCGAAAGCCTTGCCAAAGCGTTAGAGGATTCAGGACACAACGCCTGTTTTTATCACGGTGGTATGGATCCGGATGACCGCCGACATGTCGAAGCGCGTTTTGCTAAAGAAGATGGGTTGATTGTGGTGGCAACCGTGGCCTTTGGCATGGGCGTGGACAAGCCCGATATCCGCTGGGTGGCGCATGCCGATCTTCCAAAATCTATCGAGGCCTATTACCAAGAAATTGGTCGCGCTGGGCGCGATGGGGCACCTGCAGAAACCTTTACCCTCTATGGTGCAGAAGATATTCGTTTGCGGCGCACGCAAATCGACGAAGGGCTTGCCCCAGCAGATCGCCGAATGGCGGATCATGGGCGATTGAACGCTTTATTGGGATTGTCAGAAGCGTTGGAATGCCGGCGCAAGACATTGCTTGCCTATTTCGGGGAAACCACCGAAGCCTGCGGTAAGTGCGATTTATGCGACGCGCCTGTTGAAACATTTGATGGCACTCAAAACGTGCGCATGGCCCTGTCGGCGATATTGCGGACCCAAGAATCCTTTGGGGCGGGACATCTGATTGATATCTTGACGGGCAAAGCCACAGACAAGGTGCGCGCACGCGGCCACGAAGATTTGCCGACCTTTGGGGTTGGCCGCGCGTTAAGCACGCATCAGTGGAATGCCGTATTTCGCCAAATGATGGGGCATGACCTGATCCGTCCCGACCGTGAACGACATGGGGCTTTGCGCATGACGGATGCGGCGCTTCCGATATTGCGCGATGAACAAAAAATCACCTTGCGGATGGACAGCATTCGATCCGCACGCCAAACGCCCAAGGTGAAAACGCTTGTTTCGGAAGAAGATGCACCTTTGCTGTCCGCTCTCAAGGCAAAACGCCGCGCTTTGGCCGAGGCGGCGGATGTGCCGGCGTATATCGTGTTCAATGACAAAACGCTGATCGAAATGGCACAAGAACGGCCGCAAACCCTTGATGACATGGCGCGCATTAGCGGCGTGGGGGCGAAAAAGCTTGCAACCTATGGGGCAGAGTTTTTGTCTGTGATCACGGGCGCCGCAGATCGTGTGCATCCGACGCGACGCAAAATTGCGGGCCGGTCGGAAGCATCGCTCTACGATCAATTGCTTGAGGCGCAGGCCGATCTTGCCCGTGGGCGGGATGGCACGGAAAAGCCGCTCAGCTGTTCGGCATCTCTGTTGGCAAAGGTTGCGCAAATGCGTCCGCGCGATCATCGCGCCCTTGAGCGGATCTTGGGCGAGCGTCGCGCAGAACGCTTTGGTCAGGCATTCTTGGACGTTGTGTCACAAGCAGGTTGATCACTGTCGCGCGTGTATAACGCCAGTGCCGTCACAATCACCAAAGCCGTTATAAAGACCAGACGCGCAACCGGCTGAAAGCCAAAGTATTCGGCCGCCCACGTCATCCCGACCGCCGTGATTGATGTGGCAAGGGTTGCAGACATCATCCACAAAGACATCACGCGCCCACGCATATGATCGGCAACGTTGGCTTGGATGTTCACTTGCAGGGATACCGCCGCCATGATCGCGCCAAACCCAAACAAGACCGCTGCAATCAAGGCCGCTTCAAAGGATGCCGCCGTTACCATGACACCCCCTGACAAGAGCCCAACAATAATCACTGCCAGTCGCAGCAAGTTGTTGTGCAAATGCGCGGTGCCCAACATCACCTGCGTTGCCGAGGCCGCAAGCGCACCGATGCCAAAGGCAGATGTCATCATGCCTAATCCCTGCGCGCCCTTTTCAAAAATGCCGTCCGCCACCAAAGTGATCATTTCAGACAGCGAAGAGATTGGACCAAAGGTAAAG
>RGAJ01000061.1 GCA_009920225.1 Paracoccaceae bacterium | reverse complement strand
GCCCTTTCTAATAGGGCGTATAAACCTAAGCCCTACCTCGATTTAATTATTACTAATCCACCTTGGGACAGAAAAATCCTGCACGCTCTTATCGAAAAAATAGTCGACGAAAAGCGCGCAGCTTGGCTCTTATTTGACGCAGACTGGTGTCATACAAAACAGTCAACGCAATATATGCCATACGTAGGAAAAATCGTTTCAATTGGAAGAGTGAAGTGGATTGAGGGCAGCAAATATACAGGAAAAGAAAACTGCGCTTGGTATTACATAGATCATGAAATTACTGAGACAACATTTTATGGGCGTTTATGGATGCCCACATAATAATATGCGCCAATCGTGACTTTTTAAGCAAACACAGTTCATAGGGTTAACAGGTATCTTCTTAGCAATAAAAAGCGCACGGCATCATCGCAAGGCGGATCATTGCAGTTTTAACCTAAAGTAGCCAAAACAGCTGAAAAATTTCAAAACATGACCTCAGGGGATCGTTGTAACTACTGAGATCGACTTAACCTGACAATGCCACCGCCCCTTTGTCCCACCGGGAGCGGCTCGAAACCCATCACGGCAAACTTTTCACGGCATGGAACATCATTGACACGAATCAATTCTAAATTTATGACATCGATGACATGACACCGATGTCATACCTTTAACAGGACCTACAATGGCCACGATTTACGATGTTGCAAAACTTGCAGGCGTGTCACCCAAAACGGTGTCGCGCGCCATCAATGGTGACGCCCCTGTCGGTAAAAAAACCAAGGCCGCGGTGGATGCGGCCATCACGCAGCTTGGCTATGTGCCATCAAACGCGGCACGGATGATGCGGTCCAATAAATCCGGCCTGATCGGGTTGATCACGGGTGCGATTTCACAAACCAGCGACACACCTGAACCGACGGGCCTGCCCGATTTGTTTATTGTGCAAGGCATCCAAAAAGTCATGGCCGAACGCGGCATGACCCTGATGATTGCCGACACTGCGGGGTCAGCAGATAATATTCCGCACCTGTTACGCACGTTCCAAGAACATCGCGCCGAAGGCATTTTATACGTCGCCGATTACCACAAGGAAATCACCCTGCCCCATGTGGTCACCGATTTACCGATTGTCTTGGCCAATTGCTTTGACGCCGCGGGACATCCCGCCATATTGCCAGATGATCGCAAAGGACAATATGACCTTGTCCGACGTTTGATCGCGGCGGGGCATCACCGGATTGCCAATTTGCGTTTGCCTGAAAACTACATCGCATCGCACTTGCGCTTTGCCGGATATCAGGCGGCGATGGACGATGCAGGGCTGGACTGTGATCCGGCCCTCAGCCATTTGATTTTGCCCGACGATGATCCAAACCAAGTGGTCCAGATAAAATCCACCTTGGCAAATGTGCTGGCCATGGACGCGCCGCCAACGGTGATTTGTTGTGGCAACGACAAAATGGCCTTGCGGGTCTATGGGGTGTTGCGGTCTATGGGCCTGCGCATTCCAGAAGATATATCCGTCACCGGCTATGATAACTATGCCCTGATCGCGGAAACGCTGTTTCCCGCGCTGACAACGGTTGAATTGCCTTATGCCCGCATGGGCGTTGCCGCAGGCACCCTGTTGTTGGACCTTATTCAATCAAAAACATCGGCGCCATCGCACCCTATTTCGGTCGATGGCTCGGTATTTTGGCGGTCCTCTGTGACCGATCTTTTCAAATCGAATGCTCATTTGTTTCAAAACCATGGGAGGTTACCTAATGAAACACTTTAAACTTACGACTGGTGCGCTTTTGCTGTCCACTGCATTGGCCAATTCCGCATTTGCGGCGACCGAATTGGCGATGTGGTATCACGGCGCTGGGAACGAAGTTGAAAGCGCGATCATCAATCAGATCATCACCGATTTCAACAACAGCCAATCCGATTATACCATCGCCTTGGAAAGCTTTCCCCAAGGGGCCTATAACGACGCGGTCCAAGCGGCGGCCTTGGCCGGCAACCTGCCCGATATCATCGACGTTGACGGCCCTGTGATGCCCGGTTGGGCATGGGCGGGCTATATCGCGCCGCTGCCAATTGACGAGGCCGAATTTGCCGATTTCTTGCCCGGCACCAAAGGGATTTGGAACGGCACCTTGTATTCCATCGGCCTATGGGATGCAGCGGTTGCACTTTATGCGCGTCAATCCACCTTGGATGAATTGGGTCTAAGAAAGCCAACACTTGACGCGCCATGGACCAAAGACGAATTTATGGCTGCGCTTGATGCGGCAAAAGCATCGGGCAAATATGACTATGCGCTGGATCTGGGCACCGCTTGGACGGGTGAATGGTTCCCTTATGCGTTTTCGCCATTCCTGCAAAGCTTTGGCGGCGATATGATTGATCGCGCGTCTTATTCCACCGCCGAAGGCGCGTTGAATGGCGACGCGGCGTTGGAATTTGGCGCATGGTGGCAAGGTCTGTTCACCGGCGGCTATGCCCAAGCGACCCAAGACGGCGCAGACCGCGACACAGGGTTCAACACAAGCAAATATGCCTTTAGCTGGAACGGCAACTGGGCCGCGATCCCGACATTGGAACAGGTTAACGATGTTGTGTTCTTGCCTGCACCCGATCTGGGCAATGGATCAAAAATTGGCGCAGCATCTTGGCAATTTGGCGTGACAACCACGTCGAAACACCCCGATGGCGCGGCAGCCTTTATCAAATTCGCGACCCAAGATAAATATCTGGCCGCGTTTTCCGATGGCATCGGCTTGATCCCATCCACCGCATCGGCCGCGGCAATGACCAAAAACTATTCCAGCGGCGGCGCGTTGGAAGTGTTCTATGGCCTGTCCGAAGCCCAAGCGTTGGTCCGTCCAGTCACACCTGGTTATGCTGTGGTGGCAAAAGTGTTTGAAAAGGCGTTGGCCGATATCGCAAATGGCGCGGATGTGGCCGATACTTTGGATGCGGCGGTTGACGAAATCGACGCCGATATCGCCAAAAACAACGGTTACAGCAAATAAACCCGCTGTTGCGGGCCCTGTTTCATGGGGCCCGCACGACGCATAAGGCACGCACAATGGCACAGCAGAAAAGTCTAACTCAATCAAATGTCTCTGGATGGGCCTTTGCCCTGCCCGGCTTTGGGTTGATGGTTGCTTTTATCATACTGCCGTTCTTTTTTGCGATTTGGTTCAGCCTGACCAATCAGCGGTTGATTTCACCCAATCCGCCCAGCTTCATGGGGCTGTCGAATTATGTCGATTTGCTCAGCATTGGTACAATTGTGCTAGAACCTGAACGCGATGCGACAGGCGCGGTTATTCGCGACAATGCAGGCGACATCACATATCCACGGCTGCGCAACTTTACCCGCAACAATCCCGATTACCCCCATTTGCAGGGCATGCGCGAATGGTTTGGATGGCAAACGGGACCAAACGACGAACTGCGCCGCGTGATTTTGGCCAAAGATGTTGTGTTCATGCGGGCGCTAAAAAACACCTTTACCTTTGTGATCATCGTCGCGCCGCTGCAGGCAGGATTGGCATTGATGTTGGCGCTGTTGATCAATCAAAAACTGCGCGGCATCAATGTCTATCGCGCGATCTATTTCATGCCCGTGGTCATTTCAATCGTGGTTGTCGCGTTTTTGTGGCGCTTGATCTATGACGGCAACAACGGGTTGTTGAACAATATCCTTGGGGCCTTGTCCTTTGGATGGTTTGAACCGGTGGATTGGTTGGGGCAGCCCTCAACCGCATTGGGATCGATCATTGCCATGTCCATATGGCAAGCGGTCGGGTTTCACATGGTCATCTGGCTTTCGGGTCTGCAAACCATCAGCCCCACGCTGTACGAGGCGGCCGAGTTGGAAGGTTCCAGCAAATGGCAAACATTCCGCTATGTCACATGGCCGGGCCTGCGCAATACGGCGGTGTTGATCCTGATCGTGATCACCATGCAAGCGTTCGGATTATTTGCACAGGTCGATGTGATGACGAACGGTGGCCCCTTGGACAGCACCCAAACCATTGTGTTCCAAGCGATTGAACGCGGTTACGGAAAACAAGATATCTCGGGCGGGTCGGCCATTTCGGTGATCTTGTTCCTGATCGTTCTGAGCATTTCTATGATACAACGCTATCTGACACGGGAGCGCAACACATGAACACCCTGTCCCACGATAATCACGGCCTGCGTCTGTTTGTGCGGTATCTTGTGCTAACTCTGATTGCGGCGATCTTTGTCTTTCCACTGGTGTTTATGGTGATGTCATCGCTAAAACCCAGCCAACAGTTGTTGATTGACAGCGGCAGCTTGCGGGCGTTTTTGCCCGTCGGTGATATCAGCTTGAACAACTACACCATGGCCTTTGACCGCGCGCCCGTGGCGTTGTTCGTGGCCAATTCCCTGTTCATCACAGGCACCACGGTTATTTTGTCACTGTTTGTCTGTTCGCTGGCGGGATTTTCGATTGCCATCCTGTCATGGCGCGGCAAGGCGTTTGTCTTGTCGGCCATTCTTGCGACCCTGACCGTGCCGTTTGAAACGATCGCGGTGCCTTTGTTGTTGATGTCGTCAAAGTTACCATGGATCGGGATGGACGGGCTTGAGGTCGGATGGCTTAATTCCTATCGTGTGCAAATCATTCCATTTATTGCCGATGGGTTAACGATCTTTTTGTTCGTGCAGTATTTCCGCGACATCCCATCCGATCTGGTCGAAGCGGCCCGCGCTGAAGGCGCAAGTTGGTCGCAGGTTTATTCCAAGGTCTTAATGCCCCTGTCTGGCCCCATCATTGCCACGGCTGCGATTTTGAAATTCTTGGTCATGTATAACCAATATCTCTGGCCACTGATGGTCGTCCAAGAAGAAGGGTATCGCCCTGTTTTGGTCGGGCTTCAGTATTTCTTTCAACTTAACACCGCATGGGGGGAAATCATGGCGTATCTTAGCATGATTACCGTTCCAGTGTTGGTCTTCTATCTGTTTTTGCAACGCGCCTTTATCGCGTCAATCGCATCAACGGGCGTAAAAGGATAAAAAACATGGTCATCGCACTTGGTACAAAATGGATATGGGACAGCTGGTATGCCCATGATGGCGAAAAATGGCACGGCTATTTCTTGCAGGCCGACAAATCATTAGGCGACCCAGACGCGCGGCATTTTAATGTCACCCAAGGGCACGCGGCTATGGCATCTGTTTTACACCGGCACGTCGCAGGCGGAAAAAGCAATGTATCAACGGGTGGGCCACGCCACATCCACCGACATGCATAATTGGACCCGCGTCGGCGATGGTCTGTGTTTGGATCTGACAGGCGACAATGCACAGTATTACGAATCTGACCACATGGTCGGGTTCTGGCATGACCGCGCCATGCGGGACCCATGGGTCATGCGCGATCCCAACGGTGACGGATGGCTGATGTATTTCACCGCCCGCGCGCCCAATATCGCCGAGGCGAACGCAGGCGGCGCCATTGGCTTTGCCACATCACCCGATTTGATGAACTGGACGCTGCAACCCCCTGTTTTTGTGGGCGGATTTGGTCAGCTTGAGGTGCCGCAAGTCTTTGAACGCAACGGGACTTGGTATTGCCTGTTTTGCAATGATGCCCAACATTGGTCACAGGACTATCGCGCCACTTACCCCGGTACGCCGGTCACAGGCACGCATTATTTGATCGGCACATCGCCGCGCGGTCCATGGCGCATCGCACCAGGTGAATTTTTGGACGGGGACATGCCCTGCAAACGCTATGCGGCGCGGATTGTGGATCACGATGGCACGTTCATGATCCTTGGGTTCGAAGATCGCGGACGCGACCAATTCGTCGGTCGCATCATGGACCCCGAGCCCGTCGAAGTGGGCCATGACGGACTACTTTTCATTCGCACCACACAAAAGGCCGCCGAGTGATATGGCAGATGTCGTTTTAAAGAACATTAAAAAATCCTTTGGCAATGTCGACGTTATCAAAGGCGTCGATTTGGACATCAAAGATGGCGAATTCACCGTTTTTGTCGGCCCCTCAGGGTGCGGGAAATCGACGCTTTTGCGCATGATTGCAGGGCTTGAGGATATCTCGGACGGCGATATGTTTATCGGTGACACACGGGTCAACACCGTCGCACCCAAGGATCGTGGTGTGGCCATGGTGTTTCAATCCTATGCGATTTTTCCGCATATGACGGTGCGTGAAAACATCGGATTTGGTTTGACCATCGCCAAAACGCCAAAGGCCGAGAAAGACGCCAAAGTGGCCGAGGCCGCGCGCATTTTGCAAATGGAACATCTGTTGGATCGGCGGCCCAGCCAATTATCTGGCGGACAACGCCAGCGCGTCGCCATTGGCCGCGCCATCACCCGCAAGCCAGAGGTATTTTTGTTCGACGAACCGCTGTCGAATTTGGACGCGGCCCTGCGCATGGACATGCGGATGGAGATTGGCAAGCTGCATCAGCAATTGGGTGCAACCATGATCTATGTCACCCATGATCAGGTCGAAGCCATGACCTTGGCCGATAAAATCGTCGTCCTAAAAGACGGCGCGGTTATGCAAGCAGGCGCACCAATGGATCTGTATCATAATCCTGATAACCTTTTTGTTGCAGGGTTCTTGGGCGCGCCGTCGATGAATTTCTTGATCGTCGATGTGATTGCACTGACCGATGATCACGCCCATGTGCACAGTCCGGTTTTGGGGGACATCACCATTGCGACCAAAGGCCGACAGTTTACCGTCGGACAACAGGCAACGCTTGGCTTGCGGCCGCAACATTTGTCCTACGTTGAAGCAACCACGGCACAGCTGTCTGGGCATGTGACCTTGACGGAACGGTTGGGATCGGAAACAGTGATCAACGCTACCCTGTCTGATGGCACGACACTGATCGCGGCCATCGCAGAGGACCAAGAATTCCGCGTGGGCGCCGAGATTGGGTTAAGGTTTGACACGACCAAAGCACATCTTTTCCCTGAATTGCCTACAACCACCGGCGCCGCGCATTGATAGCGGACGACAACCACAACATTGGAAACGATCATGAAACCATTGATGATCTTGGACAATCACTTTCGCCAACGCGATGAATTATTCAGCGCAGATACCTATGCCACGCTGTCTGAATTGGTTGATATTCATGGCGGCGTGGATGAAGCGATGCCCCGATCTGAAATCATGGAGCGTTTGCCCGACGCTGCGTTTTATGTCGCTGCACGTCCCGAATTGTCGGCCCAAGACATTGCACAGGCGCCTAACCTAAAGGCGACGATCGAAGTCGCGGGCGCCTTTCGCGACGGATTGGATTATACCGCCTGCCTTGATCGCGGGATCGAGGTTTTGTCCTGTTCGCCAGGATTTCGCAACGCGGTTGCCGAAATGGCTTTGGCGATGATGTTGGGCGCAGGGCGCGGCTTGGTCGCCGAACACGAAGCTTTTCGCATTGGAGATGAAAGTTGGTTGGACGATCGCTGCGCCACGGACTTTACGCTTTATCACCAAACAATTGGATTTATTGGATACGGTCAGATAGCACGTGAAACACATCGTTTGTTGGAGCCTTTTTCTCCAAAGGTTTTAGCTTTTGATCCTTTTGTTACCGATACAGAAACCGACGTTGCCTTTGTGGACTTAAACTCGCTTGTGCGCAGTTGCAAAGTGGTTGTGGTCGCCGCTGTCCCATCCGAAGAAACCCATGGGTTACTATCGGCCACACATATTGCTGCCATGCAAAAAGGTAGCGTGGTAATCTTAATCAGCCGTGCATGGTGTGCCGATTTTGATGCTTTGGTACAACATGTGCAATCGGGTCATATCCAATTGGCCACGGATGTGTTTCCAGATGAACCTTTGGCAGCCGATCATCCGTTGCGCCGGTTAAAGGGCGTTATCCTATCCCCTCATCGCGCCGCAGCGGTAAAAGGCGGGAGACATTTAATTGGTGATATGATTTTACATGATGTTCGCGCGATCTTAGATGGAAACCCTTTAAGACAGTTAAAGCCAGTCGACCGGGGCCAAGTGAAAAGTTTGGTCGCTGCGCAATTAAATTTGACAGCAACACCCAACACTTAAGTGCGCGCCACGTAAAAATGCACTCAGCGCCATCAGAAAAATAAGCACGCCTTTTGGTGCTACCTGATGAACGAGCACTTCAATCTGCTTGTCAAAAGAGGTCCTTCGTTACGCTGCAAGTATAAACGACACTACTAAATAACAGCAGCGGTAGGACTGTACTTAAAATAGGCGCGATGAATATAAACTCTATCTGGTCTGCAGAATTACCAATTGCATGAATGAACCGAGCCCAGTTTTGAAGATTGTTCCAAGTAGTGCTTCATGACTAAAATACCAGTTTAAATAAGACTAAATTTTTGTTATATTATAACACATGAAAAAC
>RGAJ01000007.1 GCA_009920225.1 Paracoccaceae bacterium | reverse complement strand
CATAGCGCTGGCGATCTTCGGCCAAAGTTAAAACATCTTGGGGGATCAAGCGTTCCAGCGCGATCGCCGTCGCGGCATAATCTGTACCCCGCAGAACAACTTGGCCCATATGGCTCACATCAAAGAGGCCCGCCTTTTCGCGGGTGTGTTGATGTTCTTTCATCACGCCAAGCGCGTATTGAACGGGCATGTCGTATCCAGCAAAGGGCACCATCTTGGCTCCATTGGCGACATGCATGTCGTAAAACGGGGTCTGTTTCAAATCTTCGGTCATCCGATCCTCTTGTGGTTACCGGATGGTCCGGCATCAACAAAACATGGGTATCCCATGTCGTGATGCCCCCTCTGTCCCTTTGCCTGAGATCGTTATCCCTTCGGCGGGTGCGCTGCACCTCTCTCCAGAGTAAATTCCCGAAACGGTCCTTTCGCCTGAGAGTTTCCGGGGCGGTTGCTCCTTCGGCACTGGTGACCAGTTCTCCCGTTTCGATATAATTGAAGTAGCCAATCAAAAATATTTAAGCAAGTCCTTTTTTATATGCGACGCTTTGAATGGAAAAACCGACCATTTGACAAAGCTCAAAACATGGCACAAATATCGCCGCATGATGGATCCTTATTTCTTTGGCTATGGCAGCCTCGTTAATATCAAAACCCATATCTACGAAGACCCGCGTCCTGCGCGGCTGTCTGGGTGGCGGCGTGTTTGGCGGCGCACCGAGGTGCGGGATATGGCATTTTTAACAATTGTTCCTGACGCCACTACAGAATTAAAAGGGTTGATTGCCAAGGTTCCCAATGCCGATTGGAGAGCGTTAGATGAACGCGAATACGGATATGATCGGCTGGCTGCAAGTGATCAAGTTTCACATGATCATCACCCCGAATTGGAAGTGGCGATTTACTCGATCCCCCAATCAACAAGCCACGCGCCCACAGATCAACACCCCATATTGCTCAGCTATTTAGATGTTGTTTTGCAAGGGTATTTGCACGTTTACGGCCAAGAGGGCGTTCACCATTTCATGACCACGACAGAGGGTTGGGCCACCCCGATTTTGAATGACCGCGCCGCGCCGCATTATCCCCGCGCGCAGATGTTGTCATCTGACGAAACGGCATTGGTGGATCATCACCTGCGCGCCGTCAACGCACGGATTTTTGACGCGGCATAGGGGTGTGAACGTATCAAATCCGCCCAAAGACTGAGGCCAAAATTTTGGTCAATTCCACCGCGTCATTTTGATCAAAAGCGGCGGGAAAATCGCTGTCGATATCCAACACCCCCAATAGATCACCTGCCCCGTTCCAGACAGGCAAAACCAATTCAGATTGGGTGGTGCTAGAGCACGCGATATGATCCGCAAAGGCGTTGACGTCATCCACCAATTGAACGGTTTCCATGCGCGCCGCAGCACCGCAAACCCCGCGCGAAAACGGAATGGTCAGACAACCATGCCCCCCCTGATACGGCCCAATTTTCAAAAGCTCGGGCGCGACGACGCGGTAAAAACCGGTCCAATGGAATCGGTCATCACTGTGATGGATTTCACACGCAAGCGTTGCCATCAGGGTGACACCGTCATCTTCCCCCTCGCACAGTGCGGATATGTTTTGCGCCAGTTGCGCATAGTCAACGCGGGCCATCATGGACGCTCAATCGCAATGGCGGTGCCTTCGCCGCCGCCGATACAAATCGCGGCAACACCGCGTTTGAGATCGTAGCGTTCCATCGCGTTCAAAAGCGTCACGATGATTCGTGCACCAGACGCTCCAATCGGGTGACCCAAGGCACAGGCCCCGCCATGAACGTTCATCTTGTCCCGTGGAATTCCCAAATCCTGCATAAAGGCCATTGGCACCACGGCGAAAGCTTCGTTCACTTCCCAAAGTTCCACATCACCGATCGACCACCCAAGGCGATCCAACAGCTTGCGCGTCGCAGGAACAGGCGCCGTTGCGAACCACCCCGGTTCATGCGCATGGCTTGCGTGCCCGCGAATGATGGCACGAATGGGTAAACTGTTTTGTTTTGCATGGTCTTCGGACGCCAAAATCAACGCGGCCGCCCCGTCGGAAATTGACGAAGAATTGGCGGGTGTCACTGTTCCATCTTTGCGAAACGCTGGTTTGAGATGTGGAATTTTTTCAGGCCTTGCTTTGGCGGGTTGTTCATCCGACGCAATTGTCACGTCACCTTTGCGACCCGAAATGGTATAGGGTGCAATTTCACCATCAAACGCGCCGCTTTCTTGTGCCCTTAGTGCATTATTCAAAGACGTAATCGCATATTCATCCTGCGCCTCACGCGTGAATTGATATTTTTCGGCGCAGTCTTCGGCAAAAGTGCCCATCAAACGACCCTTGGCATAGGCATCTTCGAGCCCGTCCAGGAACATGTGATCAACGACCTGACCATGGCCCAAACGTGCACCACCGCGCATTTTGGGCAAGAGATACGGCGCATTTGACATGCTTTCCATTCCCCCCACGGCCATAATATTCGCGCCGCCCAGCGCGATTTGATCATAGCCGATCATGGTCGTTTTCATGCCAGATCCACACATTTTGTTCAGTGTCGTCGCAGGAACATCAATCCCCAAGCCTGCGGCAAAGCCCGCTTGGCGCGCGGGGGCTTGGCCTTGGCCCGCAGGCAAGACATTGCCCATCAGAACCTCGTCCACAGTGGAAACTCCTGCGCCTTGCATGGCCGCGCGGATCGCCGCCCCACCCAATTCGGCGGCTGGTACGCCATCAAAATCGCCCTGAAATCCACCCATTGGCGTGCGTGCCGCGCCTGTGATGACAACTGTATGCATTGTGATGCTCCTACAATAATTTCCGACAGCATACCGAATGGTAATATTTGCCGTCTAGTCTGCCGCTACGTCTGACATGAAAGGAATCGGAATGGAACTGTCATTACAGCCCCAAAGTGATCGTTTAGGCATCACAGTAAACGCACCACGCATTGATGCACAGGCGGCCGTGAAGTTTAAAGACGCAGTTCACACAGCCTGCGGAAACGATCACTCTTGGATCATATTGGATTTTGCAAATGTCGATTTCGTCGACTCAAGTGGTCTGGGCGCAATCGTCAGCATCAAAAAACACATTGGAAAAGGGCGGCGCGTCGATCTTGCGTCGCTTGGGCCTGCGGTGGAAAAGGTGTTCCGTCTGACGCGGATGGACAGCGTTTTTCGTATCTACCCAACGCTTGACGATGCGATGGCTGATGACGCGGCAGACTGACACCCGATATATTCATACGCGATTACAAACGTTCGCGGATGTTCGACACGCGTTGGATGATCTGTGTCATCGCCTATCGAATGACATAAACGACGCTACCAAAGTGGCAGAGATTGAAATTGTTTTGGCTGAAATTCTCAATAACATCGTCGAACACGGTGGCACCTCGGCCTATCAATACCCTGTCGAGATTTCTTGGGACATCGGGACCGAGATCGCATTTATGATTTGCGACACCGGTCGGCCCTATCCACAGCTGCGCCTGCCTGCCCCCGATCTACCCAATTGCGATGATCTCCCAGAAGGTGGGTTTGGATGGGGCATGATCCAGATGATTTGTCACGCTGTGTCATATCAGCGGGTCAATGGCGCGAACCTATTGCGATTTTCATTCGAAACCGAAACACTAAAACCATAAATTAACCATATTTACTTCGCAGATCAGCCAAATTTCGTTTGTATCCAAATACCATGAGCCGAACAGATTTGGCACTATCTGATATGGGGTGCTGCCCCCACACGCCCCATATCAGAGATATATTTCCTGTTGAACAATCTCGATTTACGCATAGTCTGACGGTGTTTTCACACAGGATACCCAACATGCGAGATTTTCACCTTCCCGGACGATCTGCCGTCTTTGCCGATAATGGCGCAGTTGCCACCTCACACCCGCTGGCGTCGCAAGTCGCTATTGATATTTTGAAAAGCGGCGGAAACGCGATGGATGCCGCCATCGCTGGCGCAGTTTTGTTGGGCATCTGTGAACCGCAAATGACGGGGATTGGCGGCGATTGCTTTGTTCTGTTTTCTCCTGCTGGTCGTAATGACATTCTTGCCATGAATGGATCGGGGAAATCTCCGGCGGGAGTCACTGCGCAGATGTTGCAGGAACTGGGTCACGAAACGGTTCCCATTCGTGACGTTCACGCCGTTACTGTTCCTGGTGCGATTGATGCCTTTTGTCAGCTTAGCACGGATTGGGGCAAGCTTGGGATTGATCGCGTCTTGGCCCCTGCGATTGCCTATGCGGAATCGGGCGTTCCCGTCGCCCCACGCGTAGCAGAAGATTGGGGCGGTTTGATGAATGATCTTCATGAAACTGCGATGCCTTACTTTTCCATGTCTGGTCGCGCGCCCAAGATCGGCGAGCGCCACGCGCATCCCCAACTTGCCAAAGTGTTAAAGAAAATCGCAAAAGATGGCCGCGATGGATTTTACAAAGGCGACGTCGCGGACGACATGGTGACGACGTTGCAATCCCTGGGTGGCACACATACGTTAGACGATTTTGCCAATCAAACCGCCTTTTACACAGCGCCGATCCAAGGCACCTATCACGATGTTGATCTGGTCGAGCACCCGCCAAATGGCCAAGGGGCGACAGCCATTTTGATGGGCAATATCCTAAAACATTTTGATCTTTCTTCGATGAATCCCTTTGGCGCAGAGCGTACGCATATCGAAGCAGAGGCTGCAAAACTTGCTTATGACGCCCGTAATCGTTTCATCGCAGATAGCAACGACTCCACACTGTTGGATCGCATGACATCAGAGAAAACAGCGGCCGCACTTGCCGATCTGATTCGGATGGATCGTGTTATTGAAAACGTCACACAGACGTCAGAAGCGGTTCACAAGGACACGGTCTATATCACCGTGGTGGACAAAGATCGGATGAGCGTTTCGTTGATCTATTCCATCTTTCATGGCTTTGGATCTGGCATCGCAAGCCGCAACTATGGCGTTTTGTTCCAAAATCGGGGCGCTGGGTTTAACCTGATCGACGGTCACCCAAACGTTCTGCGCGGCGGGGCACGCCCCATGCACACAATCATCCCCGCGATGCTTGCAAAATCAGGGGTGCCGATTATGCCATTCGGGGTTATGGGCGGACAATATCAGCCAAACGGGCATATTCGCGTTTTATCGAATATGTTGGATTACGGGCTGTCCGTTCAAGATGCCATTGATGCACCGCGCGCCTTTGCCGAGGGCGGCGTTTTGAAATTGGAACGTGGGTATGATCCAAAAGTCGTTTCGCAACTCTCTGATATTGGGCACAAAGTTACCCAAGATATTCCGGCAATCGGCGGCGCCCAAGCGATCTTGATCCATGACACTGGCGTGCTTGAGGCAGGGTCAGATCCGCGCAAAGATGGATGTGCGCTTGGCTATTAATTCATATTGAAATGCAACGGGTAGTGCCCATCGCTGAACGGCCCAAAAATTTCTGGGATATCGGGATGTTCGATGGGCTCGCCTGATGCGTCTTCGACCAAGTTTTGTTCGGACACATAAGCCACATAATAACTGTGATCGTTTTCCGCCAATAAATGATAATAGGGCTGCTCTTTTACAGGGCGGCTTTCTTCCGGAATGGCTTCGTACCATTCATCGGTATTATTGAATTCGGGATCCACGTCAAACACTACGCCCCGAAACGGATGTTTCCGGTGTTTGACAATTTGCCCCAGATGATATTTCGCAATTTTAGTATACATAGCCACCCACAACACTGGTCTAATTTTGTACTGCGTTCACCCAAATTTGTCTAGGTACTCTGATAGTTCATTTTGGAAACAATTTGTTAGAAAATACAGCAATAACGCCCAAAACAGTCAATTTGGGAGTCTTGCTCTATACCAGCGGTTAATCGCTTTTTTTGAAATGAGGGCTTTAGCGATTCTTAAAAATGGGATAGGATTCGAGTAATTAAAAAGAAAGCGAGAGAGGCATGAGCAAAACTCTTCGCACGTTATTATGTGTGCTTTTACTATCTTCTTGTGGTGTAAGCTATAATTCTGCGCCACGTAATATGGACAACGCCTGTTCGATCCTATCGCAACGGCCAGGGTTTCATAGTGCATTCCAGTCGACCAAAAAGAAATGGGGCGTCCCCGTTCACGTTCAAATGGCGACGATCCACCAAGAAAGCAAATTTATCGGCAATGCAAAAACGCCGATGCGGTATTTTTTGGGCATTATTCCCCGAGGGCGTCAAAGTTCGGCCTATGGCTATGCCCAAGCGTTGGATGGGACGTGGAATGACTACCGCAAGGCAACCGGACGGTTTGGTGCGCGGCGGGACAATATCCGTGACGCGACCGACTTTATGGGGTGGTACATGAATGCATCGCGCGAAAAATTGGGGCTCTCTTTGTCTGATACGCGCAACCAGTATCTGGCCTATCACGAAGGCCAAACAGGGTTTTCGCGTGGAACGCATCGACGCAAAGCGTGGTTGATGGATGTATCGAAAAAGGTGGAAAGCCGTGGGTATATGTACAAACGGCAACTCGAAAGCTGCGGTAAGTCTTAAACGTTAACCCTCATCGTCCGAGGGTTAGCGTCGCTGTTCTTTGCGCCGATCAATTTCCAGCGGAATATTGAACATCTGATCCGACAGTGCAGCGCCCTGCTTTGTATCATTTAAAATGACAGTAGTTTGTTCACCGCTGTCATTGTAAACAACCCATTGCCGCAATTCGGGTGTCGCGCCGGTGAACACCAAATCAAGCCGTCCACGTTCGGGGTAATCTGGATCTTGGACCGTCAGTGTTGTCGCCGTGCCGTCATATTTATGCCCCACCACCATGCGATCCCGAGACAGATTTATCGACTGCCCCAAGATAATCGACAACGGCGTTTTGTTCAGCGGATAACTTTCCGGCGTTTCATTGCCCTTGGGATCAAAAATCGCAAGCGATCCTGCCGATGCCATGACCAAGGCATTGTTCGGAGGGTCATATTCAAATCGAATCCGCCCCGGACGCTTGATAAAGATCTTGCCTGTCGACAAGGTTCCGTCTGCGTTAATCTGTGTGTACTGCGATTGCACCGTCGACAGCCCATTCAGATATCCAGAAAGCGTATTCAACGACAGCTTGTCCGCAAAGGCTGCGGTTGCTGACAGGGTGGCGGCAAGGCCAAAAGACAGAATAAATTTTTTCATAGTGTGAAGATATGGGGAAACAAGAAAACTTGCATCCCCTTTCGCATAAACGTGAAGCCTTGAAATATTGTGTGGCGGATTATTGCTGTTCTGGCACCAGAATTTCGCGCTTGCCCACATGGTTCGCGGCGGAAATTAATCCTTCGTCTTCCATCTGCTCAACCAATCGCGCCGCTTTGTTATAGCCGATGGCCAATTTACGTTGAATGTAGCTGGTCGACACTTTCCGGTCTTTTAACACAATGGCCACCGCTTGGTCGTAAAGCGCATCTTCGCCATCCGTATTTCCGCCCAAACCCAACACCATATCAATGCTGTCGGCTTTGTCATCTTCGGGTCCTTCAACCACACCAGACTTGTAATCAGGCGGGCCATAGGCCTTGAGATGGTTTACGATTTCCTCAACCTCTTCGTCTGACACGAATGGGCCGTGGCAGCGGATAATTTTTGACCCGCCTGCCATATACAGCATGTCGCCCATCCCCAACAATTGTTCGGCACCCATTTCGCCCAAAATCGTGCGGCTGTCGATTTTCGATGTGACTTGGAACGAAATCCGCGTTGGAAAGTTCGCCTTGATGGTCCCTGTGATAACGTCAACAGAGGGCCGCTGTGTCGCCATGATCAGGTGAATCCCCGACGCACGCGCCATCTGTGCCAAACGCTGGATACAGGCTTCGATTTCTTTGCCTGCCACCATCATCAGATCGGCCATCTCGTCCACAATCACCACGATATAGGGCATTTTTTCGGGTTTGAATTCTTCGGTTTCAAACACGGGATCGCCCGTTTCATCATCAAACCCTGTTTGGATCGTGCGGCTGAACATTTCGTTTTTCGCCAAGGCATCTGCGACGCGACCATTATAGCCGTCAATATTGCGAACGCCCATTTTGGACATTTTGCGATAGCGCTCTTCCATTTCGCCAACCACCCATTTCAGGGCAACCACTGCCTTTTTCGGATCAGTCACAACAGGCGATAACAGGTGCGGAATGCCATCATAAACCGACAATTCCAACATTTTCGGGTCGATCATGATCAAGCGACATTCTTCAGGCGTCAACTTGTACAGCAACGACAAGATCATCGTGTTGATCGCCACCGATTTACCCGATCCCGTTGTCCCAGCAATCAAAAGGTGGGGCATTTTCGCAAGATTGGCGACGATGGGTTCGCCCCCGATATCCTTGCCCAATGCAAGCGGCAATTTATGATTTCCATCGCCAAAGGCCCGCGCGGATAGGATTTCACGCAAGACAACCTTTTCACGGTTTTCATTCGGCAATTCGATCCCGATGACAGAGCGGCCGGGAACGGTGGACACACGCGCAGACAGCGCAGACATGGATCGCGCGATATCATCGGCAAGCCCAATAACACGGCTTGCCTTTAGACCCGGTGCAGGTTCCAATTCGTACATTGTGACCACAGGGCCGGGGCGTACCGAAACGATTTCACCTTTTACACCGTAATCATCCAAAACGGATTCCAGCAAACGCGCATTTTCTTCTAATGCTTCGTCAGACAGATGCAGACGTTGGATCGTTGCGGGATTTTCCAACAACCCCAATGGCGGCAATTCAAATTCAACCTTACGCGCATCACCAAAATTCAATACAGGTTGCGCTTCCGCACGCGCGCGTGTCGATTGCTGGATCGGTTTGCGCACCAGTTGCTGAACCACATTCTTTTTGGGTTCATAGGCGGGCTGCTGCAACTGGCTTTGTGGAATGTCTTGCGGCTCGTAAACTTCGGGTTCCCATGTGTCGAGCGATGCGTCATCGTCGACTTGTGTATCATAGGGTTCATACAGATCATCTGCGTTTATGTCATGATCCATGGTGGCAATAGGGACGGTTTCCACGCGTGTTGTGCGGCTTAGCGGGGGTTCAGAATTCAAGACCAATGCATCTGGACCGCGCCCACGTCCTTTGGTCAGTGGACGTTCTTCTTCTATTGCGGTTTGGACACTTGGTTGATGACGCGACCGAATGACTTCGGAAATGCGCGATTTAATGCGATCTTCGCCAAACGCGGATGGGACAGTCGCCGTGCTGGTGAATTCCACCAATTCGGGCTCTGGCAAGGGCTCAACCCGTTTTTTCAGAATTGGCATAAGCGACAAAAATCCGCCTTTGGGCGCCTGTTCCGGCGTATCCATTTCATTTGCGTAATCGTCTTGCGCGCCACGCAACACGGGTTCGCGCATCACGGGAACGGTACGCGCCTGTTGGGATTTTGTATGCGTTTCGCGCGCGACTGTATAGGCCTTGTTCGCACCACGGCCCAGCGCGGTTGCAAGGGTCGCATAGGACATCACGACACCGATATAAAGGAATCGTGCACATGTGCGCAGCTCTTCTTTATCGAACCCAAGAACGAACAATCCTAACGCGCCCATCGTCAAGAACGACGCCAACAAAACAACAGTAATACCAAATGCCGGCGCTATGGGCAGCAAAGACAAAAGCGACCCTACGACCGTATCACCGAACAGCCCGCCCATGCCGAAATTATGCGTCCACCCAGATGAGGGCACCAATGACGCCGCATAAATTGAAAATAACGCAATGGCGATGGGCGCAAAAACCAAACGTGTGGTTGCACGATCTGCCCCTTTATGAAGGAAAAACCGCAGGCCCCATGCAAATAACAACATCACGAACGACCACGACCCCAGCCCCAAGATCAACATCAAAGGTGACGCAACATTTGCACCAAAAGATCCCAACCAATTTTGAACCGGAATGTCAGAGGCTGATGCCAAACCTGGATCCGTGGGTGAATAACTGACCAAGATCATTGCGATGACAATCGACAAACCGATCAACGCCAATCCCAACAATTCCGCACCTCGGCGTTGCAGGGTTTCTTGGGTCTTACTATCGATGAGCGGATCGCGTCCCCGTGCGTGATGATACGTCATGCCAGCCTCACTTTTCATATAAACAGGATTTCAAGGCAATCAGCCCTGCTTCTGTTTCTTCTTTTGGTGCAACAAGGGCGACCCTGATATAGGGGGCGCCGGGTGTGCCATCTGTTGTTTCTTTTGATAAATACCGACCCGGAAGAACCCGAACACCGGTTTGCGTCCATAGCTTGAGCGCCGTTTCTTCGCCGTCACCCACGTTCAACCACAGGAAAAATCCTGCTTGCGGGCTGTGATACCCATCCACGTCACCAAGGATGCGATCGGCCAATTCAAATTTTTCGTGATAGAGCCTGCGGTTTTCGATCACATGCTGTTCGTCACGCCAAACGGCAGCAGAGGCCGCTTGGATTGGTCCGGGAATGGGCGCACCGGCATAGGACCGCAGTTGCTTGCACTGTGCGATCGATTGTGGACCGCCCGCGACAAAGCCAGAGCGTAATCCCGGAAGATTGGACCGTTTGGACAATGAATGAAATATCACGACGCGTTCGGGATCAGCCCCAAGATCAGCTGCCACTTGCAGCGCACCAACAGGCGCGTCATCGCGATAGATTTCTGAATAGCATTCATCGGCGAAGATTTGGAAATCATATCGTTCTGCCAATTGAATCAAATCGCGCCAATAATCATAGCTTGCAATGGCACCTTGTGGGTTCGATGGTGAACACAGATAGGCAATCGTCGTCCGGTTCAAAACCTCGGCAGACAGGCCCGCATAGTCGGGTAAGAACCCTGTGTCTTCGCCTGCGGGAACAAACACGGGCTCTGCCCCTGCTGACATCGCGGCAATCATATAGACTTGATAAAACGGGTTGGGCATCAAAACGACGGGCTGCGCATCATTTTTGGTTTCAGGGCACAATGCCAGTGCCGCATTGAACAATGCCTCACGCGTTCCATTTGCTGTCATAACTTGGGTCGCGGGATCAATCGAAACACCGAACCGTCCCTGAACCCAAGTGGCAATCGCATCTTGCAAATCAGGTGTGCCATCATTCACAGGATAGCTGTTAAAGCCGGCGGTATTTTCGGCAATGAGTTCGCTGACCCATTTTGGAAAGGCATGTTTCGGCTCGCCAATGGTCATATGACGCACGGGACCACCTGCTGGATGATGATCCAACAGCGCCCGCAGACGTGGGAATGCATAAGCGGGCAGGTTCGAAAACCGCTTTGGAAAGCTCATATTTTGCCTCATAGATCAGGGTCTATTGCCCCGTTTTAACCATAAGATACCCAAGCTTTTGCGTTTCGTCCAGAAAAACGCGCTATATTTTCAAAATAATGGCGAAAAAAGCGCACATTTCTTAGGCCAACGCCGCCTCGGCGGCCAATGACAGGCGCAGTAATTGTTTTTCACCAAAGGGTTGACCCATGATCATGACGCCACAACTCGGCACACCTGTCGGCAAGGTGATCGCACAAGAGCCCATCAAATTGCCAATCCGTGTATTGCGCAGGGCAAGCAGATTTTCTTCTACATAGTAGACATCATCCATCAAAAGACGATCTATATTTGGCGGCAAAATAGGTGCGGTGGGCAGGATCACACCGTCATATCCCGCAGTGCGATCAGAAAATATGCGGCGCAAGACGGTCAATCGCTGCCAGCCCGCAACATACTCTGCCGCGCCGACATGCGCACCACCACGAAAGCGTTCTAGAATTTTATCAAACATCAGATGTGGGGCGGCCTCGATCCGATCTTTCCATGTGCCATATGCTTCGGGCGCGAATAATGTCGCACTTAACGACAATGCCACTGCAACTTCTGGGGCTGTGATCCGCTCGATCTGCGCACCGTGCTCGGCAAATTTGGCGACCGCAGTTTCAAACCCCGCCCGTGGCGCATCGCGCAGATCATCCAGTGCTACGGTTTCCAAAATCGCCAACTTGCGACCCTTTATGGACGTGGGCGCAGTGTCAATTGGCACACATCCCGCCAAAACAGCATAGGTTAGGGCCGCATCTTCGACCGTTTTGGCCAATGGTCCGACTGTATCAAATTGTGGGCATAACGGCACAACACCCTCGAGCGACACTTGCCCCGAAGTTGTCTTGAGACCGACCAAGTCATTCCATCCTGCCGGAATACGCACCGATCCGCCTGTGTCCGTGCCAATTGCCACAGGTGCCAACCCAAAGGCTATTGACGTGGCCGCACCAGAAGATGACCCACCCGACACGGCATTCACATCATTGACACAGGGCGGTGTTGCGGTGATCGGATTCAACCCAAGGCCAGAAAACGCCAATTCCGAGGTATGCGTTTTCCCCAAACACACCGTCCCCGCCAAGGTCGCGTTTCGCAATACCCTTGCATCCTGTGAGGGAACGCGCCCTTTTAACAATGCGGTTCCAGCCTCGGTGACCGTACCGGCGGTGTCGTAAAGGTCTTTCCAACTTATTGGTACGCCGTCCAATGGCGACACACGATACCCACTGGCTGCACGTTCACGCGCGGCGTGGGCTTCGGCCATGGCGCGATCTTTGGTCAGACGCGCGTAAATCCTGTCTGACAAAGGATGCGCTTCGATTGCGGCGAAATAGGCCTGAGCCAAATCAACAGGGTCCAGTGTGCCCGCACCAATCGCACGACCCATTTCTGCAGCAGTCATATTTTGCATGGCATACCTCTCCGTGTTATCCTGAAATCAAGCCTAGCGACATCGCAACCACTGGACAATCCCGAATGAACACCCATATTGCCCCTATGGAAAAAACTTATGATATCGTCGTCGTCGGTGGTGGGCTGAATGGGTCAACCTTGGCGCTTGGGGCGGCCAAATTGGGCCTGCGCGTTCTTGTCATCGACGCCCTGCCCGATCACGTGCAAGTCGCGGCGGATTTTGATGGCCGCTCATATGCCTTGGCACTGACATCTGTTCGACTGCTAAATGCCATCGGCATCTGGGAAAGCATCGCAGCGGCCGCCCAACCCATGCTGGATATCAAAGTGTTTGATGGAGCTGTCGGCGCAACGCCTTCGTCGTTTTTCATGCATTTCGACCATACCGAAATCGAAGATGGTCCGATGGGTCATATGGTCGAAGATCGTCATTTGCGCCCCGTGATGCAGCGCGCCATTCGCGCAGAAGACAACATCACCTATCTAAGCAATACCAAAGTTGTCGATCAAACATTGACCGACACCGGCATTACGGTCACTTGTGACACAGGCGATCATTTTCATGCGCAGCTTGTGATTGGCGCCGACGGACGCGGGAGCCCAACAGCATTACGCGCAGGGATCGGGCGAACAGGCTGGAAATATGGCCAAACCGCATTGGTCTGTGCAATCGAACATGAGCATCCGCACAATGGCGTGGCCTACCAGTATTTTATGCCCGCAGGTCCCTTGGCGATTTTACCATTGTCTGGGAATAGATCATCCATCGTGTGGTCAGAAACCCATGAAAATGCAAAAATCATCATGGCCTTGGATGATGAGGACTATCTAGAAATCTTGCGGCCGAGGTTCGGATCCTTTTTGGGACAGATCGCATTAGCGGGTCAGCGTTTCAGCTATCCTTTGGATCTGACAATGGCAAAAGCCTTCGTCGCACCACGCGTCGCATTGATCGGCGATGCCGCGCATGGCGTGCACCCAATTGCAGGCCAAGGCTTGAATGCGGGCTTGCGCGACATTGCAGCGCTGTGCGATGTCATTCAATCCGCCAAAGAACGCGGCGAAGATTTTGCCTCTGTTGCGGTATTGAATCGGTACCAAGAATGGCGCCGTTTCGACAACCACAGCCTTGCTTTTGCGACCGACAGCTTTAACAAGCTGTTTTCCAACGACAATCCAATCTTGCGGATTGGGCGCGATATTGGGATGGGAATTGTAAACGCATTTCCACAGGTGCGACGCAGTTTTATCCGCGAAGCTGCTGGGTTAACGGGTGATCTGCCCCGCTGGATGCGATAATCAATCGCCCAATGTGCGTGCCTCGTCGATCAACATAACGGGGATGCCGTCGCGGATCGGAAATGCCACCCCCGCCGCCCGCGAAATCAATTCCTGTGCGTCTGCGTCATATTCCAACCGAGTTTGGGTTTGCGGACAAACCAATGCTTCCAGCATGCGACGATCAAAGGTGGGGGGCGGGATTTCTGTCATTGTACGGTGCTTTCGTCTGAGCCGCTGTGCAGGCTTATTTCAATCAAGGTCGCAAGCGTTTCACGACGTTTTGACAAACTTGGTGCTTCCAACAGAGCCTGTTTTTCTTCTGTGTCGAAATTCATCATCATGCACAAAGAATTCACCAATAGTTCATCATCGGCATCTTGCAGTGTTTCCCAATCTGTTGACATCCCCCGACCAGATAAAAACCGATCTAACAAATCAAAAAACGCATCTCGGTCCAATGTTGGATCGGTTTCAGCGCCGAGGCAATCATTCGAATATGCATCCCATTTGATCGAAAACCTGCGGTATGGGGTGAACCCCGATTGTTCGGCGCCCACCTCAAACCGACTGATCCCTGTCAGCGTGATCATATACCGACCATCGTCTGTTTCCGAAAACTGCGACAGCCGTCCCGCGCATCCAATCGCATGCAAGCGATCTTTGCCATAGGGTTGGATCATGCCAATCAAACGCGAAGGCGTTTTCATTGTGTCTTCGATCATGGCAAGATAACGCGGTTCAAAGATATGTAATGGCAACCGCGCGCGTGGCAACAAAAGGGCCTTTGGCAACGGAAAGATCGGGATCGTGTCGGGTAAGTCAAACCTAAGCGCCATTACAGTGACCCTTTGCGTTAGAGGAATATCATTGAACTTAACTTGCGACGACCATTCAGCACAACGGGGTCATTTGGTTTCAGCGCATCAAAAATCGTGAACAATTGCGTTTTGGCAGCACCATCGTTCCAATCACGATCACGACGGAACAATTCCAACAGCTGCGAAACGGCTTCTTCTACCTGTCCCGCCGAATGTAACGCATTGGCATAATCAAACCGTGCTTGGTGATTATTTTCATCCGCCTCAAGCGCCGCACGGAGCTCAGTCAATGGACCTGCGTTTTGTGCCTGTTTGGCCAAATGCAATTGCGCAAATGCTGTTTCAATTTCAACAGCATTGGAAATCTCGGCTGGAGCACCGTTGAGCACGGCTTCGGCCTGTTCCAAATCACCTAACGCGATATAGCAGCGCGCAAGACCGCCATAGGCCGCGGCATAGGTCGAATCTTCGCCCAAAATCGCGCTAAAGGTCTGCATCGCATCTTCGATCGCGCCCTGCTCGAACATCTCTTCTGCGGCGGCGGCGGCATCGGCCAATCCACCATCTGCAGATCCCCCTGCGGCCGTCACAACACGTTCAACGAATGCCTTGATTTCGGAGGGCGGAAGCGCGCCCTGAAATCCATCAATTGGCTGCCCTTGCCAAAAGGCGTAAACGGTCGGGATCGACTGTACGCGCATTTGACCTGCGATCATTTGGTTTTCATCGACATTGATCTTGGCCATTTTGACCGCACCCTTGGCCGCGGTCACGGCCGCTTCCAGTGCGGGGCCAAGCGTTTTACACGGCCCACACCAAGGGGCCCAAAAATCGACAATCACGGGGACGGTTTGGCTCGCGTCAACGACTTCGGCCATGAAGTTGGCCTCAGACACGTCTATGATCAATGCGTCAGTGGTGGTGGCTTGTCCAAATTCCAACATGGAATACTCCGATTATTTCTGTTTGTTATTATATGGCCTCGCTTGGCCACAAATCAAAGGTCAAAAGTTGCAAAAACTGGCGCGTGATCGCTGGGTTGATCCCATCCGCGGGCGTCGCGCACAATCTTGCTGCTGTGGGCGGATCCAGAAATGTCAGGGGTCGCCCAGATGTGATCCAAACGCCGCCCCTTGTCGGCGGTATCCCATTCCTTGGCACGATACGACCACCAGCTGTACAAAAGCCCATCGGGAATGTCCTGCCGCGTGATATCGATCCATTTGCCTGCCTCTTGAACTTGGGCCAGATGATCAACTTCAATTGGGGTGTGGCTGACAATCTTCAAAAGGCTTTTGTGATTCCACACGTCATCTTCGCGCGGCGCGATGTTAAGATCGCCAACAAGGATGGATTTCTGGGGCGCATTTGCGGCAAATTCGTCGCGCATGTCGGTCAGATAATCCAGCTTCTGGCCGAACTTTTCGTTTTGTTCGCGATCAGGAATGTCACCGCCCGCAGGCACATAGAAATTGTGAATGGTCACGCCATTTTCCAATTGACCCGCGATGTGACGGGCATGACCAAGATCGGCAAAATCAAAAGATGCCACTTCTTTGATTGGCGTTTTTGATAAAATCGCAACCCCGTTATAGCCCTTTTGACCGCGCGCAACCATGTGGGTATACCCCAATTCTGCGAATACATCGGTGGGAATTTTATCAACGGGGGATTTGCATTCTTGCAGACACAGAACATCGGGCGCGTGCTCTTGCATCAATTTTTGAACCAATCCTTGGCGCAACCTAACCGAATTGATGTTCCACGTTGCCACTGTAAATGTCACTGTACACTTCCTTGTGTTGGGGCCCTGATTTGGCCCCAACATGACGCTCAATCACATGAATTGCAATCAGTCGTCGTAGTGTACGATCTCAAATTCTAATCCAGTGTTGTCTAAAAAATAAAATCGCCGCCCAGGTTCATAGTCTGCATGGGCGTTTGGCGTGAAGCCTTCCAATTTAACCGCATTTTCAATTGCATCAATATCATCGACAACGATACCGATGTGGTTCAATCCGTTCACGCGACGATACTGCGCCTCTGCGGGCAGTAAATCACCCTGCGGTCGGTACAATGCAAGGTATCCCGCATCATCGCCCACATGCACAGTATAGCCCGTATCCATCGCGGTCCCCGCCAAACGCACACGCCAATTGAAAACGCGTACCATCCATTCTGCTGCCGCATCTGGGTCATGTGTACATAAATTTACATGTTCTAATCCAATTTTCATTGTCGATCCCTTCCTTGATTCGTGTGATCGACATCTGTTATAAAATCTCAAGTTAACTTGAGATCAAGGGGGTGTAATGCGGGATTATTCAATTGGGTTCATTGCAAAACGTTCGGGGCTTGCCGTATCAACAATCCGCTACTACGA
>RGAJ01000060.1 GCA_009920225.1 Paracoccaceae bacterium | reverse complement strand
AGTGCTCTACCACTGAGCTACAGCAGCACGCTGTGGGCGCGTGATTAGACGGTATTTTGCCGAAGCGCAAGTGTAATCTGGACGCTTTTTTATTCCTATTGTATGGATAAAACATGACGAACAAAAATACACAAAAAAATAACAATAATGCCGTGCAATCGCGCGAAGATCGGTTAAAAGCCGCGCTTAAGGCGAATATGGCCAAGCGCAAAGCGCAGGCAAAGGCGCGGTCGAAATCAACGGCGGCGACCACAGAGGCGGAAAAGGAATAGAGCATGGATTCGATATTGGTAAAAGGCAATGGCCCTCTAAAAGGCCAGATCCCGATCGCGGGGGCCAAGAACGCCTGCCTGACCCTGATGCCCGCCACATTGCTAAGTGATGAGCCCCTCACCTTGACCAATGCGCCGCGGTTGTCGGATATCAAAACCATGTCGGCGCTGTTGGCGTCGCTGGGGGCCGAAGTGACAAGCTTGAACGGTGGATTGGTTCTGGCAATGTCGTCGCACAATTTGAACAATTTGACCGCTGACTACGATATCGTGCGCAAAATGCGGGCGTCGAATTTGGTGTTGGGCCCGCTTTTGGCGCGTGAAGGGCGGGCGATTGTATCCTTGCCGGGGGGCTGTGCAATTGGCGCGCGGCCGATGGATTTGCATATTTCCGCGCTCGAAGCGCTGGGCGCCGAGATCGAGCTGAAAGATGGCTATTTGCATGCCAAGGTCGCGGGCGGCCGTCTAAAGGGCGGGGTTCATAATATGCGCTTTGCCTCGGTCGGGGCGACAGAAAACTTTGTCATGGCGGCAACATTGGCCAAGGGCACATCGGTTTTGAAAAACGCGGCGCGTGAACCTGAAATCGTGGATTTGGTTCAATGTCTGCGCAAAATGGGTGCGCAGATCGAGGGTGAAGGCACGTCCGAAATCACGATCCAAGGCGTTGATCGCTTGAATGGTGCGACGCATCCTGTTGTCGTGGACCGTATCGAATTGGGCACCTATATGCTGGCCCCCGCCATCGCCGGCGGCGAGGTGGAATTGATCGGCGGACGCTTTGATCTGATCCAAGCGTTTGTGGATAAACTGCAGGCTGCGGGCCTTGATGTCAGCGAAACCGACACAGGCATTACCGTCAAGCGCGGCGGTGGTGACATCAAAGCGGTTGACGTCAAAACCGAAGTGTACCCTGGTTTTCCGACCGACCTTCAGGCACAGATGATGGCGCTGCTGTGCACCGCGCAGGGTGTGTCAAATTTGGAAGAAACCATTTTTGAAAATCGGTTTATGCACGCGCCTGAGCTGATGCGGATGGGGGCAAATATCGATGTTCATGGCGGGGTTGCAAAGGTGACAGGCGTGAAAAAGCTAAAAGGTGCGCCGGTCATGGCAACCGATTTGCGCGCCTCTGTGTCCTTGATCCTTGCGGGGCTCGCAGCCGAGGGTGAAACCAAAGTCAGCCGTGTCTATCACCTTGATCGCGGGTATGAGAAATTGGTTGAAAAATTGTCTGCGGTCGGGGCCAATGTTGAACGGATTTCCGAATAATGGCCCAAGATGCACGGTTTGACGACGGACGCGAGGCGCCCTTGAACCTTGGCGCGCTTGGGGGGGAGGATTTGACGATCCTGTCCGCCTTGGCCCAAGATGCCGTGTTTCCCGTGACAGAAATGAAATGGGATCGTGCCGCGCGCCGCTTTGTGTGTCTGATAAATCGTTTCCGGTGGGAAGATCGCGATTTGGCGCAGTCACAAAATCGCGCTGTCGAACGGGTGCAGTCCCTGTTGGTCATTTCTGATGTGTCGTCTGTGTCGTCTTTGGGCATAGACCGCGCGGATCGCGATATGATCTTGTCACTGATGTCGATTGCCTTTGATGGTGAACCGGATGGGGCAGGGCATGTGATTTTGACCTTGGCGGGGGATGGGGCCATACGTGTGGCGGTGGATGCGTTGGATGTCACCTTGCGCGATGTGACCCGCCCATATGCTGCCCCCTCTGGCAAAGTACCGCAGCACCCGAACTAGCTTTACACTTGTCCATCGGGCGCGTGAGCTGTATCTGCACTCTCAGAACATCGGAGGGTTCCATGCCTGTATTGCTGAACGCACAAGATCCACAATTCGAAGATCAGTTCCAAACGTTGCTTGGCGCAAAGCGCGAAGACAGCCCAGACGTCGATCATATCGTTGCAGGGATCATTCAGGATGTGCGCGATCGCGGCGATGAGGCGGTGTTGGAATTGACGCATAAATTCGACCGATTGGCGCTGACGGCGGATGGGCTGCGTTTTTCGGATCAAGAGATCACCGATGAAATTGCCAAAGTCTCTGATGAGGATCGTGCCGCGCTTGAATTGGCGGCGGCGCGTATTCGGGCCTATCATGAACGGCAAATGCCGCAAGATGCCTATTGGACCGATGGCAGCGGTGCGGAATTGGGCTGGCGCTGGACGCCTGTATCGGCTGCAGGCTTGTATGTTCCGGGCGGATTGGCGTCTTATCCGTCGTCTGTTTTAATGAATGCGATCCCTGCCAAGGTTGCGGGTGTGTCACGTTTGGCGATTACAGTGCCCACGCCAGATGGGATTGTGAACCCGCTTGTGTTGTTGGCCGCGCGTCTGGCTGGTGTTGACGAAGTCTATCGGATCGGTGGGGCGCAGGCGATTGCCGCGCTGGCCTATGGGACCCAAACGATCCCTGCGGTCGACAAAATCACCGGTCCGGGAAATGCCTTTGTTGCTGCCGCCAAACGGCGGGTGTTTGGCAAAGTCGGGATTGATATGATTGCGGGGCCATCTGAAATCTTGGTGATTGCGGATGGCGACAATGATCCCGATTGGATCGCGCTTGATCTGTTGTCACAGGCAGAACACGACGAAAGCGCGCAATCCATATTGATCACCGATGATCCACAGTTCGCCAAAGCTGTGTCGGACGCAGTGGATGCGCGCTTGCAAACCCTTGAGCGTCGCGCAATCGCGGGGGCAAGCTGGCGCGATTACGGCGCGATGATTATCGTGCCAGACATGGATGTCGCGGCAGAGCTATCAAACCGCATTGCGCCAGAGCATCTAGAGCTGTGCGTGGCAGATCCGATGGCCCTATCCGACAAGATCGTCCATGCTGGCGCGATATTCTTGGGCGCATGGACGCCAGAGGCGATTGGCGATTATGTGGGGGGGCCAAATCACGTATTGCCCACCGCACGATCCGCACGTTTTAGCAGCGGATTGTCGGTGATGGATTTCGTGAAACGCACCACACTTGCGCGCATGACGCCCGAGTCGTTGCGTGCAATCGGGCCTGCGGCGGAACGGTTGGCGACCTCGGAAAGCCTTGAGGCACACGGGCTTTCCGTCACGGCACGGTTGAAAAAGCTCAATTCTTGATGAAAACGTCCAAATGGCATGGCTTCTGCATTGATCGGTCAATCCCTTTGTATTAGCCATAGTCAGAATAGAATAGAGGCCCCGTATGAGCAGAATTGCGCAAATAGAGTTAGATGATCGCAACTTGCCGCCACCCACGGCGGAAATTGAGCAAGAGCGCAAAGTCGCGATTTTCGATTTGCTGGAAGACAATACATTCGATCTTCCAAAGCGGGATGATCGCGTGGTGCCTGCGGGCCCCTACAAAGTGGATCTGGCCATTCGTGAAAAACGCTTGGTGTTTGATATTTCCACCGAAGCGGGTGAAAAGGCGGCTGAATTTCATTTATCCCTGTCGCCCTTCCGCCAAGTTGTCAAAGATTATTGGGCCATTTGCGAAAGCTATTATGACGCTGTGAAAAACATGCCGCCCAGTCAGATCGAAACCATCGATATGGCGCGGCGCGGCATCCACAACGAAGGGGCGCGCGTACTCGAAGAACGATTAGAGGGCAAAGCCATTATCGACAATGACACCGCCCGCCGATTGTTCACCCTTATCTGTGTTTTGCATTTCGGGGTGTGATCGTGGACGGGGGGCTCCCACAATCTATTTTGTTTTGTTGTGATCACAACGCGGTTCGGTCGCCGATGGCCGAAGGTATTATGAAAAAATTCTATGGCACGGGCACCTATGTCCAATCTGTCGGTGTCATGAACGATCTTGAAATTGATGGGTTTGCCATCGCGGTCTGTCAGGAACTCGGCGTCGAACTTTCGCGTCATCGCTCGCGCAGTTTTGATGAGATGGAACAATGGGGGGATGATCTGTCCTCATTCGATCTGGTGGTTGCTTTGTCCCCTGCAAGCCAACGGCGTGCGTTGGAATTGACGCGATTTTTCCATCTAGATGTCGAATATTGGCCAGTAATGGACCCAACTGGGATAGGCGAGACGCGTGAAACCAAGATAAACGCGTATCGACAAACCCGTGACCAGATTGCGGATCAACTGATCCGTCGCTGGGGTCGACCTCTGGAGGAATGAATGAACACCACGATTTCGAACTATTTCACCGCCTTTAACGCAGGCGATGTGGACGGCATGCTTGCCTGTCTATCTGATGATGTGCACCACCACGTGAACGAAGGCAAAATTCGCGTCGGCAAAGATGCCTTTCGTGCGTTTTGTGACCATATGAATGTGTGTTACCGCGAAAACCTGACAGATATGGTGATTTTTGCGACTGAAGATGGCACGCGCGGCGCGGCCGAATTCATCGTGAATGGTACCTATTTGCAAACTGATGGCGATTTGCCCACGGCGCATGGCCAAAGCTATCGGTTGCCTGCGGGATCTTTCTTTTCGCTTGAGGGCGGGAAAATCACCCGTGTTGTCACCTATTATAATCTGTCTGATTGGATCGCGCAGGTGTCATGATTGACGTTCGCGTTTTAACGGGCGATGCGTTGGATCGGGCATTAGACGATGTTGCCCGCCTGCGCATCGCGGTGTTTTACGAATGGCCCTATCTCTATGATGGGGATCTAGAATATGAGCGCCCCTATATGCAATCCTATCGCGACAGTGATCGTGCAGTTCTGGTTGGGGCCTTTGACGGGGATCGTTTGGTGGGCGCCTCAACCGGGACGCCGATGATGGATCACGCGGATGATTTCGCCGCTGCCTTTGCACAATCTGACTATGATTTGAACGACGTTTTTTATTGCGCGGAATCTGTGCTTTTGCCCGACTATCGGGGGCATGGAATCGGCAACGCGTTTTTTGATCATCGCGAAGACCACGCCCGCGACCTAGGATTTAAACACATCGCGTTTTGCGGGGTGATCCGGCCCGATGATCATCCGATGCGTCCCGCAACCTATCGGCCGCTTGATCCGTTTTGGCGCAAACGTGGGTATCAAAAGCTTGACGGTGTGATTGCTCAGTTCTCGTGGACCGACATCGGGCAGGGCGCACAAACGCCCAAGCCTTTGCAATTTTGGATACGTCCGCTTTAGCCTTGGGCAATCTCTTGCATCGCGGAGAGGAACGCGCGGATTTCATCGGTTGTGTTGTAATGGCACACCGACACGCGCACCGCGTCGTCCCATCCCATCGGCGTTAGGATCCCGCCCGAATAATGATCGGCCTTGCGGGTATGGGTGCGAATACCGCGATCATTCAGCGCGGTCACGACGTCGGGCGATATACGACCTTTGATGCGGAACGACACCAATCCTTTTCGTTTTGGATTGTCAGTGCCACCGATGATTTCGACGTCGGCATAACTTGCCAACCCTTTCAGATTGCCGATCCCGTGGATCATTGCATCTGTCAGTGCCTTTTCATGGTCCAATATGGCTTGGCCCGCGGCAACCAACCGATCACGACGTGTGTCAGATGTGCTAAAATGCCCGCCCAACCAATCAAGATGGTTGATCACATCGGTCATTGTTGCATAGCTGCCGGTGTCGCGCGTGCCAAATTCCCAAGTTTCCTTTGGCCCATTCAAAAGCTGTTCATGCGACAGCGCGGTCAGGCGATCAGACACCCATGCAAAACCATAGCCATGGCGCGAAAACATTTTATAGGGTGAAATCACATACCCATCGACATCATAGCTGTCGATATCCAACGTTCCATGCGCTGCGTTCTGGATCCCGTCCACGATGATAAAGCATTCGGGCGAAACTGCACGGATCGCGGCGGCGATCCCCGCGACATCTGCGCCCATGCCAGTCACGGGCGAAGCGTGCAAAATCGTTGCAACACGGGTTTTTGCATCGACCACGGCGGCGTAATCCCCGGGCGTCACAAGGCCGATGCCGATTTGATGGTCCACCGACAAATAGGGTCTGTCTGAATGCTCTGCCCACTGGATCGCGGCGCTGCGTGATGCGGGGTGTTCAAAGGTCGATCCAACGATATTGCCCCCCGATGGGGCGTTCATGGCCGCGGTCCGGATCAGGCGGAACAACAATTCCGTTCCGCTTTCGCCGACAAAGAATTGCCCCCCCGATGCGCCAAACAGATCACGCGCATCGGCTTTGGCCCGATTGATCACATCCACCAACGCACGGCTTGCGGGGTTGTCGCGGCCTTGGTTGTCAGGGATGGCCGCATATGTGGCAGAGGTGTCCACCACGCTTTTCAACGTCAATGCGCCACCTGCGTTTTCAAAAAAGATCCGCTCGCCGGTAAAGGGGCACTGGTCCACATGGGCAAAGCGGTCGCGGATTTGGGGCATCAAGTTTGGGATGGTTTCGATCATAGGATGTTCCAGACTGTGTTTGGGACATCAATGCCCATTTTTAACCGCTGCGCAATGGGGTGACGTAACGAAGTTTCTATATCCGCTTGTTTGCACAGATCACATGCGTATTCTGCCCCCATAGCAGGAGACGACCGCCATGACGCAGACTGTGACCCTTTTTGAAATGGGCCCCCGTGATGGATTGCAAAACGAAAAGAAACAGATCGCAACAGCGGATAAAATCGCGCTGATTGATGCTCTGTCCGGCTGTGGTTTTCAAAAGATCGAGGTCACCAGTTTTGTGAGCCCGAAATGGGTTCCGCAAATGGCAGATGCAGCGGATGTGTTGGGCGGTATCACGCGCCGCGCGGGTGTAGTCTATACCGCGTTGACCCCGAATATGAAGGGGTTTGAGGCCGCAATCGCCGCACGCGCGGATGAGGTGGCGATTTTTGGATCGGCATCAGAAAGCTTCAGTCAGGCCAATATTAATTGCTCTATAGACGACAGCCTTGTTCGATTTTCCCCCGTTGTTGCGGCAGCACAAGCCAATGGCACGCCCGTGCGGGGATATGTGTCTTGTGTGACGGAGTGTCCCTACGACGGACCGACGCCACCCGAACAGGTCGCGCGCGTTGCAAAGGCACTGTTGGATATGGGGTGCTATGAAATTTCGCTTGGCGATACGATTGGCGCGGCGACCCCTGCAACGACACAGGCCATGTTAAACGCAGTGCTTGACGTGGTTCCCGTTTCGCAAGTTGCAGGGCATTTCCATGACACCCATGGTCGCGCGTTGGACAATATCGCCGTCTCACTCGAAATGGGGCTGCGGGTGTTTGATGCCGCTGTCGGCGGGTTGGGCGGCTGTCCCTATGCGCCGGGGGCCAAGGGAAACGTCGCGACCGAAGCCGTGATCGCCCTGTTAGAGGCACGTGGATTTACAACAGGAATTGATGCCGACGCTTTGGCAAAGGTCGGTGAATTTGCAAAAGGAATGCGCCAATGACCCAGTACACTGCGATACATGTCACCGTCGATGATCGCGGGGTTGCGTCATTAGAATTGGCCGCAACGGAAAAACGCAATGCGCTGTCTGCGGCCATGATCGCAGAGATCACCGATTTCGCCACGACCTTGCCAACCGACGGATCCATTCGCGTCGTTGTGTTATCGGGGCAGGGCAGCATGTTTTGCGCAGGTGGCGATTTGGCGTGGATGAAAGAACAGATCAACGCCGACCGCGCCCAACGCATGCGCGAGGGCCGCAAACTGGCCAATATGCTGCGGGTCTTGAATGAACTGCCCGTCCCATTGATCGGGCGTGTGCATGGTGGCGCGTTTGGCGGTGGCATTGGATTGTGCTGTGTCTGCGATCTGGTGGTCGCGGACGAGGAAACAAAATTTGGTTTGACCGAAACCAAATTGGGTTTGATCCCCGCCACGATAAGCCCCTATGTGATTGCCCGAATGTCCGAAGGAAAAGCGCGCGAAGTGTTCATGTCTTCGCGGATCTTTGGCGCAGAGCGGGCGCAGTCTTTGAATATCGTGACACAGATCGTGCCCGCGTCCGAAATGGATGCCGCTATTGCACATGAGGTTGAACCCTATCTTCACACCGCCCCAAACGCGGTGGCGGCGTCAAAAGCTTTGGCGCGTGCATTGGGTCCGCGCATTGATGACGCGGTGATTGAAGACACGATCAGACGTCTTGCCGATACATGGGAAGGCGAAGAAGCGGCGCATGGTATCGACGCCTTTTTAACCAAAACCAAGGCGCGCTGGGCCTAGTTTTCGCCATTTTTGAATGGGATAAGTGTCAGATTTATCGCAGATTTGT
>RGAJ01000586.1 GCA_009920225.1 Paracoccaceae bacterium | reverse complement strand
ATTCCCACTATTGATCCTGTCTCATGGGATGTTTGGCCATGCGATGAACCAAGCATGGCTGGCAAAAGCAATGACCGAACAAGGGTATATTGTTGCCGCTATCAACCACCCTGGAACCTCTTTTTTGCGGACGATCCCGATGATCGGCGCGAATTATGGCACAGACCGCGGGATATCACCCGTGTAATTGATGATCTATTAGCGGATGAAAATTTTGCATCCCGCGTCGATTTGGATCGGATATATGCCGCGGGTCATTCCTTGGGCGGCATGACCGTTCTACAATTGGCAGGTGCCAAATATGACGCGTTGACCCATCAATCAGCCTGTGACCAAAACCCAGAAGGTTTGGTGTGTTCAATTTTGAATGAATGGAATATCGGCAAAACACCTCAGGATATTGCCGCTCTGTCCCAAGATTTGACCGATCCGCGGATCCGCGCAATTGTTTCACTGGACATGGGCGGCGCCCAAGTCTTTTCGGATCAAAGTTTGGCCGCTCTAACAACGCCCACACTGATATATGCTGCACCTGCCGGCCATGTCTACATGGATAAAAATTCACGCCTCTTAAAGGCAAAAATGCCAACCAATACGGTTACCTATTTAGAACCGATAGGGTACACGCATTTTGATTTTATGGGCCTATGTACAGAAAAAGGGTTGGATATTTTGAAAAAATTTGAACCCCAAGATGTTGAGGTTTGCATTGACGGACGCGACATCCGCGCCACAAAGCACCGCGATGTTGTAAAGACCATCACGTCATTTTTTGACGGCCTGTAGGCGTGGCAAGGCGGGCTAGACGTCCGCCTTTTTGCGTGAACGAAAGATCAAAATCGGTAGAATCAGGATGGCAATAATCGTACCAATAAAACCGCCGACATAGCTGCCGTTGTGTATGAATCCTACAAGGTAAAATGACGCCGCATCTGTCACCCCGGGTGGTAAAAAATACAACGTATGATCTATGACAAGATGATCAAATATCATTGCGCCAAGGA
>RGAJ01000585.1 GCA_009920225.1 Paracoccaceae bacterium | reverse complement strand
TTTTGTGCGCGCCCGTCCGCTTGAACGGCGGGCCCGTGGGCTAAAGGCTTGACCAAGTCGCAAGATCGGTTGAAACACAACGGCAGAGTGTCTCAATCTGCACTGCCCGGGGTGTAAAATGATCAAAAGCGTTCTGAAATTGCCGAAAAGTCTGTCGCGCCGTTATCGTATGGCGCGATTGATCGAAGGGTTTGATCGCAAAGCCGATAGCTTGGCCAACCCAAAGGCCAGTGGCATGCCGGGTGGCATGCACAAATCGACGATCGACGCGGTTTTGGAATGCCCTGGGCTGGCCGAACGGATGCGAAATTCAGAATTGCGCCAATTACCGGCGAATGGCAAACGCGCTTATTTTTCGTGGGATTTGCCGAGTTTTTTGTGGAACGCCCTGCTAGGCAGTGAAACCCTGCACAAAATGGTGACCGATTATTTGGGCCCCGATGCGCGGATTGACGACCTTTACGTAAAAACCGTGCTTGATGGCTACGATTCAACCTCGGAAGGCTGGCACGACGATAACGTTGGTTACCGCATCAAAGTGTTCATGGTTTTCGATACCGAAGGCCACCCATCGGGCACGGTGGTGGTGCCGACCGACCGGCCAAATATCTATCAGGTGCGTTTGGCCGATGAATTGGCGCGGATGGTGCAAAAACCAAAGATGGATAGCCGCGCCAATCAGCAGTTGGTTAGCTATAACGCTGGCGATTGCCTGACATTTGACACCAATATTCCGCATCGCGGCGATTACAGCGCGGGTCAAGGCATTCGTTATTGTGTGATTGCTGAATTTATTGATCGAAACAAAGCTAATGCTTTGCGGGGCCGTGCACCTTGCGGACCGGGTCAGGGTCGCCATAACATAATAATACCATATCTAGATCTAGATGTTGCAAAGCACCCTTTAATAGATAATCGATTATTGAAAGCTACTAGTACTGGCTTTACGTACGGTTATCAATCTTGATTAAGCTTGAGTTAATTTTAATTATATAAGCATATTTTCACTGCTTTTTATA
>RGAJ01000584.1 GCA_009920225.1 Paracoccaceae bacterium | reverse complement strand
TGTAAAACAGTACCTTCCAGTTATAAATAAGTTGGTCAATCAGTATCTACAGATTTTAGATTTCTTTGTTTCATTTATTACCTCTGGGAATTTAGCTCAACTTGTTTTCAAAGTGAACTGTAAACCCCAAATATGACGGTTTTGTGACAACAGGGCAGAATCTTGCGATCAATACAGTTTGTCGCAGGCGTGACAGAGAATAGACATTCTTATTTGGTGTTTACCCTTAACGGTTTTGAGAGCCATTTTTAATGATTGAAAAATATATTAATTAAAACAACATGTTAAATTTAATTTTTAATGTGATACTGACATTAAATATGGCGATCTGATCATTTGACTTGTTCAGCACAGGCTCGTACATTGCGATGCTGTCATAGACAAACATTCCAAGGAGACGCGTCAATGATTCCACCACGGTTCGAATACCATGCGCCGAAAAGCATCGGCGAAGCCATTAAGCTGCTCACAGACCTCGGTGACAGCGCCAAGTTGCTAGCGGGAGGCCACAGCCTGCTTCCCATGATGAAGCTGCGGTTCGCGGCGCCGGAGCACCTCATTGACATTAACCGCATACCAGAACTCCGCGGTGTGAGGGAGGAAAACGGTCAGGTCATCATTGGCGCTATGACCGTTGAAAACGAGGTCATCAACTCCCCAATTATCCAAGCCAAGCTACCGCTCCTCAGCGATGCGGCCAAATTGATTGCAGACCCACAGGTACGTAATCGAGGCACGATTGGCGGAGACATCGCCCACGGCGATCCCGGCAACGACCACCCTGCCTTGTCCATGGCGATCGACGCGTCTTTCGTGCTGGAAGGCCCTGGTGGCCGCCGCACGGTCGCCGCGAGTGACTTTTTCTTCGGCACCTACATGACCGCCCTGGCCGAGAATGAAGTGCTGTGTGAAATCCACGCGCCCGCATTCGCCGACGGCACCGGTTACGCCTACGAAAAGCTCAAGCGCAAAACCGGCGATTGGGCCACTGCAGGTTGCGCTGTAGTGATGCGCAAGGA
>RGAJ01000583.1 GCA_009920225.1 Paracoccaceae bacterium | reverse complement strand
TGCGAACAGCACCGCGCGATTGAACCTGAAGCGATAATTTCCAGCGCAGTTTGATCGATTGACCGATCAATGCTGTCAAAAGTGCCATTTCGGCAACCAATGCTTCGACCTGTTCGGGGTATTCGTGCTGTTTCAAGACGCCACTGAGAACGCCATCCAAACGGGCCACGCGCCCGCGAACATCGGCTTTGTCCAATTGGAACGGTAAAACTGTGTCGTCCCAAGCAATCTGTTGTGCGTCAATCATGTCGTTTCCACTTCCAGTCTTTCCCGTCGCATACAGCTTCTATATAGGTGGAGCAAGAGTGGTACCAAAGGTAATCTCGTATGAAAAGATTTGGTGAACCCGTAATTGCGGGGCAAAAGTATATCCCTCGGCCTGGGTCCTATGTGATTTTGCATCATGGGGATCAGGTGTTGTTGACGTTGCAAGATGGACCTGATCCCGAATTCCAACTGCCCGGTGGCGGGGTGGAACGCGGCGAACATCCTATCCCTGCGTTGCATCGCGAAGTGATCGAAGAAACGGGTTGGATCATGGGAACACCGCGCAAAATCGGGGTGTACAAGCGATACGCCTACATGCCCGAATATGACATGTGGGCCGAAAAAATATGTTCGGTTTATGTCGCGCGGCCCTGTTATAAGCTGTGTGACCCATTGGAAGACGCCCATAGCGCCCATTTCATGTCCATCGATTCTGCCATCGAATTGGTCGACGACGACGGGCAAAACGCATTTCTGCGGGCGTATTTTGGGCGTTAGTCGGATGATGCCTCTGGCATGACCTCGATCAACAGGATGGAAATGTCGTCTGGAAAGGCTGCGCCGCCTGTGTAGCTTTGTAAATCATCCATGATGGCCGCGACTAAATCGGGGCCAGTTTTTTCAGGATGACGCGACAGGATGTTTTGAAATCCGCGTTCTTCCAAAAGTGTTCCATCGGCATCAGGACATTCCGTAATGCCGTCGGACGCGATGAACAATCTATCGCCGTCCGTCAGAATGAATTTGACCGT
>RGAJ01000582.1 GCA_009920225.1 Paracoccaceae bacterium | reverse complement strand
ATCTGCGCGCGTTCTTTGACAGCGACCTACGCTGGCTGCGCCATTACGGCTTTGCCGCTTTGGACATGCCATCAATTCATGCGGGTCTGACGCGGTGATCTTGCGGCTCAATCACCCTAGCCGACCGCGGGTGGCAAAAAAGGCGCCGCGCATGGGGGCGGTCGGCGCCTTGCCAATCTGTCGATTGGCTGGGGTACCCTGTACCTACGGCGATGCGCGGCGGCCTTCGGCCTTATCCCGCGCGGAAATTTAGAATGACCCACATCGTGATCATAGAGGCGAACACGCCAGACATGCCACCCGCTGCGGTGGCCTTTGCGGATGTGTTTGCAGCCCTTGATCAAAGCGTGGCAATGCGCACCATCGCACCCTATGCGACCCCAGCAAAAGCGGATGACTTTGACGGAGTGGATGGGATCATCCTAACCGGATCAGGTGTGGCGTGGTCCACTGACGCCCCCCAGGGCGCACCACAACGCAAGGCGGCGGAATTGGCGTTTGCGACTGGCCGCCCCGTTTGGGGCAGCTGCAATGGAATTCAACTGGCCGCAACCGTTTTGGGCGGCGCGGTTGGCGCATCGCCCAACGGGATCGAGGTCGGCGTTGCCCGCAACACCCGTCGCACCGATGCTGCGCATCCGATGTTTTCGGGACGTGATGACACATGGTCGGTGCCGTGTATCCATCGCGACGAGGTTCAGCGCCTGCCCGACGGGGCCGTGTTGACCGCCACAAACGATCACAGCCCAATTCAGGCCTTTGCCTATACAAAGAACGGCGTTGATTTCTGGGGGACCCAATATCACCCCGAATTGACCACCAAACGGATCGCGGATTTCATGCGCGACCCGACCCGTATTTTTTCGGATCACACCCATATGATCCCCGATTTGGACAATGCCGAAACGGACACAGACGCCGCCGCGCGTTTGGGGACGACACCCGATGCATTGTCATTTGAACACCGAACACGTGAATTGGCCAATTGGCTGGCGCATGTGAAATCGCAAAAGGCACGGA
>RGAJ01000581.1 GCA_009920225.1 Paracoccaceae bacterium | reverse complement strand
CCCAACCGTCGCGCCATGTGGCACCAGTGGCATGAGGGTCATCATAACCGTCGGCAAGATAGGGCGAACGCACCCAGATGTCACCGATCCCCGTTTCAGGGTCGACATCCGCAAGGGTTACGTCAACGCATTCAAACGGTTTACCCACCGAACTTAGCGGAGATGTGTGATCCGTGATCGAGATAAAGCTGGTTTCCGTCGCGCCATAGAACTGACGTATTTGCGCATTCGGACAAAGCTTGCGCACCAGATCGAGCGTCAATTGATCCAAGACACCACCGCCAAGCATAATGTGTTGCAAACCGTACATCACCTGCCCACGCGCCCGCAGCGCGAGGGCACGCATCTGCGTGGGTGTGGCATATAACACAGTTGACCGATGGTCATTTATGAATTTTATTTGATTTACACACCCTTGGGCCGCAATATACGTGGCACCACTGACCAATGCTTCGCACGCGGCGTACAGCGTCAGAGAATGCGAAAGATGTCCAAGGGTTGCAATTCTGTGACCTGTCCCACCAAAGCGTCGCATGTTAACCGCAAAGCTGTTCATCCAACTTGCGCAGCTGCGTCGTATACGTTTGGGCGACGCTGTTGTTCCACCGGTTTGACATAACAACATCGGAGTGTTTGCCGTCGCAAGAATGGACATATCACGTGCACTCACCGCAACATCACCACGACCTTGTTCAAACGCATAGAAAAAAAACGCCATCGCCCGCGCCTGATCATCGAGGGGGCAAGTTATATCGTCGGTGTAAAAGTCGCGATGATCCGCATGAGACATACAGGCATCAGCGGAAATAATCGTCGCATCAGGATGCCAAGAAAATGTAAGCGCAGCAGACACGTATGGCTCCAAATAAAAAAGCGGCTGTGCATGCACATACCGCTTTTCATTTGAATTGTCATGTCAGGTCTTAGAACAGACCTTCTTCTTTCGCGATCAACGCCGCTTGTGTGCGGTTGCCTGCACCGATTTTGCGGTACAATGTTTTCACGTGTAATTTTATTGTT
>RGAJ01000059.1 GCA_009920225.1 Paracoccaceae bacterium | reverse complement strand
ACATCGCGTTGGCCTTCTGGCCTGAAAGAAGGCGGCGAATTCAACTTTAAACCAATGGAATAACCCATTGCATCGAAAGCCCCCGAATTTCGGGGGCTTTTTTACATCGGACCGATTTTTAATGCCTTGGCAATCATATCGGCCGCGATGTCATGAAACTTTGGATCTTTCCAATAGTCATTATGTGACATTGGGCTCCACGACCTCCAAAACGGCCCTGCATCAATCCAGACGTCGCGCAATTGACGATCATCGGCCAGTGCTTTGTAATGTTCGCCAATCGCGGCCAAGGGCATGCCCAAGACGTCATCGCGATCATTTACGTTCATCCACCACGTTTTCAATTTGGCGCGTGCTTGTGACCGTGGGGGTGCGATTGGCACCAAATCCGCAGGATGAAAGCCAAAGGTAAACACAGGGATATTACACCCAAAGGTCAAAAACCCGCAAAACGTCCGTAATTTTTCAAATTCTGTCGCCATTTGAACGACGGCCGGTTTCCCCGTTGTTGCGAATTTCTGGGCGTCATAGATATAATTTGACATGATGTGCCCGCCCAAAGAATGCGCGAAAATCAACAGTGGCGTTCCCGCCCCCGCTTGGCGTTCCAATTCGGAAATCGTTTCGGCGACCCGTTCATGCACGGCGCGATAGGCATAGGCATTGACATTGGTTGATTTAAAATAGGCAGCAGGATCCCCCAAGTTATGGATCACTAATCCCGCACCCAATTCCATTTGTGGTGCCGAAAATCTCGTCCCCCAAACGCGCGATCAAAATAGCCCTGTTGACTGTCATACAAAATGTCTGCCCAACTGATTTCCCGCCACGCAACATGTTCATCGAACGCTGTAAATTTTGATTTCACCCCAGAATAAAGATCCGCCGAAAAGGTGATCGTATTCAACGCAGGTCGTGTTGTTGATTGATTTCCCATCCCGTGGATCACGGCAAATGCAACGCGGTTGTGTGCCTTATCTTTGTCCTATAGCTTTAAAAAATATGACCCCACGTTACACGTTTTTTGGCCGTTTTGCAAAATTTACAGGCTTGAAACACCTCTGAAACATTTGCAAATTAAACAAGCGTTCAATTCCCGAACCTAAAGGACCCGACATGCATTTTGAGCTAAGCGAAGAACAATCTGCCATTTTCGACATGGCCTATGCCTTTGGCCAAGACAACATTGCGCCCCACGCACGGGACTGGGAAAAACAGGGTACCATCCCCAAAGACCTTTGGCCCCAAATTGCACAGCTTGGCCTAGGCGGGATTTACGTGTCCGAAGATATGGGCGGATCGGGTCTGTTACGATTGGACGCGACATTGGTTTTCGAAGCACTGGCAATGGCTTGCCCGTCGGTCGGGTCGTTCCTCGGTATGATCGACAAATTCGGATCCGATGATCTGCGTGCAAAATGGTTGCCGAAAATGTGCAGCATGGAAACCGTATTCAGCTATTGTTTAACGGAACCGGGATCTGGGTCAGACGCAGCCGCCTTGCGCACCCGCGCAGAGCGCACAAACGAAGGCTACGCAGTAACAGGGACCAAGGCATTCATTTCAGGCGGTGGATATTCAGACGCCTACATCGTCATGTGCCGCACCGGCGAAGACGGTCCAAAAGGCATTTCATCCCTGATCGTCGAACACGGCGCAGACGGCCTATCCTTTGGCGGGCTCGAGGATAAAATGGGCTGGCGCAGCCAACCCACGGCCCAAGTCCAATTTGACGCCTGCCATGTGCCGTCCGATAACCTGATCGGGGAAGAAGGTCGTGGATTTTCCTATGCTATGGCGGGTCTTGATGGCGGTCGCCTGAACATCGCGGCAAGCGCATTGGGCGGCGCGCAACAGGCATTAAACATGACGCTCACTTATATGGGGGAACGCAAAGCCTTTGGCAAATCCATCGACCAATTCCAAGCGCTTCAGTTCCGCTTGGCAGATATGGAGGTCAAACTGCAATCCGCCCGCACATTCCTGCGCCAAGCGGCATGGAAATTGGACAATCGGACGCCAGACGCGACAAAATTCTGTGCGATGGCAAAGCTTTACGTAACAGACGCGGCATTTTCGGTGGCAAATGACTGTCTGCAACTGCATGGCGGGTACGGATATTTGGCGGATTACGGTATTGAAAAAATTGTCCGCGACCTGCGTGTGCATCAGATCCTAGAAGGCACAAACGAAATCATGCGTCTGATTATTTCGCGTCAAATGTTGGCCGACAGATGAGCGATATCAACATCCGCATTTCGGGCCGCGCCGGACGCATCACGCTGACACGGCCAAAGGCGTTGAATGCGCTGAGCTATGACATGTGCATCAAGATCGAGGATGCTTTGATCGCATGGCGGGACGATCCCAAAGTGGACTTGGTTGTCATCGATGCCGAAGGGGATCGTGCCTTTTGTGCAGGCGGCGATATCGCCGATCTTTACGACAGCGGCCTGCGGCGCGATTATGCCTATGGTCAAAAATTTTGGGCCGATGAATATCGCCTGAACGCAATGATCGCCACCTATCCCAAACCCTATATAGCCTTCATGCAGGGGTTTACGATGGGCGGCGGTGTCGGAATTTCCTGTCACGGCAGTCACCGCATCGTTGGCGAAAGCAGCCAAATCGCAATGCCCGAATGCGGGATCGGATTGGTGCCCGATGTGGGGGGATCGCTGCTTCTGTCACGTGCGCCATCGGGCGTGGGCGCCTATTTGGGGATCACGGCAACCCGAATGCAAGCTGATGATGCGATTTTTGCAGGATTTGCAGATCATTTTATCCCCGAACACAATTGGCCGAATTTGATCCAAAAGCTCGAAGAAACGGGCGAGACAGACCAGATCATGTCGTTGGCGCAACCTGCCCCGCATGGTTCCTTGCGCGCGCGCGCCGCCGACCTTGCCAGATTGTGCGATAAAACCACTCTCTCTGATGTGATCGCAACTTTGCGCGCAAACGACAGTGATTTGGCAAAAAATGTGCTGAAATCCATCGGTCGCAATTCCCCACTTGCGATGGGATCTGCCCTTCGTATTCTGTCGCAGTTGGACGACACCGCCACGATCCAAGACGCCTTGCGTCTCGAATATCGCTTTACCGCGCGCGCCGTCGAACATGGCGATTTCATCGAAGGCATCCGCGCAGCAATCATAGACAAGGATCGCACCCCAAACTGGGCCGACACGCCCGAAACACTTGACCCCGCTCGCGTGGATATGATGACATCCCCCTTGGGCGAACACGACCTCTTTACTGGAGAAGACATATGAAAATCGGATTTATCGGATTGGGCAACATGGGCGCCCCAATGGCCAAAAACTTGGCCCAAGCGGGCCACGACGTGGTCGGCTTTGACACCGCAAACGTATCCGTGGATGGCGTAAAACACGCAGCCTCCGCCATAGACGCGGCAACGGGTGCCGATGTCGTATTCACGATGCTACCAAACGGCGACATCTTGCGATCCGTTGCATCCGATATCATCCCGGTGATGTCCAAAGGCGCCGTTTTGGCCGATTGCTCCACCGTGGATGTCGACAGCGCCCGCGCCGTCGCAGCCGACGCAACCGCCGCAGGCCTCATGGCGCTCGACGCACCTGTCTCGGGCGGTGTCGGCGGCGCTGTGGCTGGCACATTGACCTTTATGGTCGGCGGCGACAGCACTGGCTTTGATATCGTAAAACCGCTCTTTGACATTATGGGACAAAAGGCCGTTCATTGTGGCCCTTCGGGCAATGGACAAGCCGCCAAAATCTGTAACAACATGATCCTGGGCGTCACCATGATCGCAACCTGCGAAGCCTTCGCCCTTGCCGATAAACTCGGCCTCGATCGCCAAGCAATGTTTGATGTTGTCTCAACCTCCTCAGGCTACAGCTGGACGATGAATGCCTATTGCCCTGCCCCAGGCATCGGACCAAAATCGCCCGCGGACAACGACTATAAACCGGGCTTCGCCGCCGAACTCATGCTCAAGGATCTGCGCCTGTCTCAAATGGCCGCCTCATCCGCGGATGCAGACACGCCGATGGGCGAAATCGCAACGAAACTCTACGAAACTTTTGTCGAAACCGAAAACGGCCGCGGCATGGATTTTTCCGCGATGCTCCCTCGTTTCGAAAAACGCAGCCGCAGCTGACCTTTCATCTTTGTAAAAATACTCTGGGGGTGCGGGGGCAACGCCCCCGCATCTGTCGGATTGCAAAGCAATTCGAAAGAACACCTACGACACCAAATGTCGCAAACCCTCTTGCATTCTTCCCAATCTCGACGAAACTCCAAATTAAAAAACGGAGTCCAAAATGAAAACCACAACAAGAGTGGCCGTCATCGGCGGCGGTGTCGTCGGATGTAGCGTTCTCTATCACCTGACAAAATTGGGATGGTCAGACGTGATTTTGATCGAACGTTCCGATTTGACATCGGGCTCAACATGGCACGCGGCGGGTGGGTTTCACACGTTGAATGGTGACACCAACATGGCCGCACTGCAGGGCTATACCATTCGACTTTACAAAGAGCTCGAAGAAATCACAGGCATGTCCTGTGGCTTGCACCACGTGGGTGGCATTACACTCGCCGATAACAAAGAACGCTTTGATATGCTGTTGGCGGAACGGGCAAAACACCGCTATATGGGACTGGAAACTGAAATCGTTGGCCCAGAAGAAATCGCCAAGATTGCGCCAATCACCAACCTTGATGGCATCATTGGCGCGCTTTATGATCCGCTGGATGGGCATTTAGACCCCTCAGGCACGACCCACGCCTATGCCAAGGCCGCGCGGATGGGCGGGGCCACGATTGAAACCCATTGCAAGGTCATTGAGACCAACCAACGCAGTGACGGCACATGGGACGTTGTCACCGAAAAAGGCACAATCCACGCCGAACATATCGTCAACGCAGGCGGCCTTTGGGCCCGCGAGGTGGGCGCCATGGCCGGCGTCTATTTGCCGCTGCATCCGATGGAGCATCAATATATCGTCACTGACGACATCGCCGAAATTTACAATCGCGATCACGAACACCCCCATGTGATGGACCCCGCAGGCGAAAGCTATCTGCGTCAAGAAGGCCGTGGATTGTGTATCGGCTTCTATGAACAGCCCTGCAAACCTTGGGCCGTCGATGGCACACCGTGGAACTTTGGACATGAGCTATTGGCGGATGATTTCGACAAAATCAACGAAAGCATCGAATTCGCCTATAAACGCTTCCCTGTGTTGGAAACTGCGGGCGTCAAATCGGTGATTCACGGTCCATTCACCTTTGCGCCTGACGGAAACCCCTTGGTGGGTCCAATTCCCGGATTGCGAAACTATTGGTCTGCTTGCGGTGTGATGGCAGGATTCTCACAAGGCGGCGGTGTTGGTCTGATGCTTGCTCAGTGGATGATCGAAGGCGAAACCGAACGCGATACCGCCGCAATGGACGTTGCCCGTTTTGGCCAAGGTTGGATCAACGCGGGCTACACCTTGCCCAAAGTGATCGAAAACTATCAAAAACGGTTTTCCGTGAGCTATCCGAACGAAGAACTGCCTGCTGCGCGGCCCCTGCGCACAACCCCGATGTACGATATTTTCGACAGTATGGGCGCTGTTTGGGGGGCACAGTTTGGGCTTGAGGTCCCAAATTATTTTGCCCAAGGGGATGAGCCCCGTTATGAAACCCCGTCTTTCCGCAGGTCAAATGCGTGGGACGCAACCAAGCGCGAAGTGATGGCCGTGCGCACGGCCGTCGGCATTAACGAAGTGCATAATTTCGGCAAATACCGCGTCACGGGAACAGATGCGCGGGCTTGGTTGGATCGGATCATGGCCGGGCGTTTGCCAAAGGTTGGACGCATTTCATTGACGCCTATGCTGTCACCCAAAGGAAAATTGATCGGCGATTTCACTGTCTCGTGTCTTTCCGAGACGGAATTCCAGCTCACCGCAAGTTATGGGGCCCAAGATTACCACATGCGTTGGTTCCTGCAGAATCTGTCGTGCGATGTGCGGGTCGACAATATCTCGGACCGCTTAACCGGTTTTCAGATCGCCGGCCCGAAGGCGCGCGATGTGCTGGCCGCCTGCACCCGCAGCGACGTTTCGGATATGCGCTTTATGGACGTGCGGAAAATGGTTGTCGGCATGACCGAATGCACGGTGCAACGTGTCAGCTATACGGGTGATCTGGGTTTTGAAATCTATTGCGATCCACTGGATCAACGCGCACTTTGGTCCACGCTTTGGTCTGCGGGTCAGGCATTTGATATGAAACCCTTTGGAATGCGCGCGATGATGTCACTGCGTTTGGACAAATTCTTTGGCTCTTGGGCGCGTGAATTCTCACCAGATTACACGCCGTGCGAAACGGGAATGGATCGCTTTATCGCGTGGAACAAACCTGCCGATTTCATCGGTCGCGCCGCAGCAGAAGCAGAACGCGCCACAGGGGCCAAACGGCAATTGGTGAATTTCGAAGTCGATGCAGACACCGCAGATGTCGTGGCCTATGAACCCGTTTGGGTTGATGGCGCGGTTGTGGGGTTCTGCACATCGGGCGGGTATTCGCATTACGCAGAAAAATCAATCGCTTACGCGCTCATCCCACGCGATATGGTCAAAGATGGGTTAGAGGCCAAGATTGAAATTTTGGGCGATATGCGTGGGGCACGTCTGATCACTGCGCCGCTTTTTGATGGTGACGGGCACAGGATGCGCGGCTAAGATCGGCACATGTCCGATGACCCTGCACTCTTGTTACTGGCGGCTGGATCCTCATCGCGTATGCGCGGTGGGGACAAACAGCTTGAGCGTATTGCAGATGTGCCTTTGCTGCGTCGGATGGCGCGAATCTGCCTTGGAACGGATGCAGTGACCTATGTTGCTTTGCCAAACGCCGATCATCCGCGGTGGATTGCCCTAGAGGGGCTAAATGTTACCCCGATTTTTATCCCAAATGCGAACGACGGTATGGCGGTCACGCTAAAATCCGCAGTTCAATCGATTGCAGATCACCCTGCCGTCTTGATATGCCCGACGGATATGCCAGAGCTGGGTCAGCATCATTTTGACCGTATGATCCAAACATGGCGTGAAAATCCAGATCGTATAATTCAAGCCAAAGGGAAATCAGGCAAAAGCGGTCATCCCGTGATATTCCCGCAATCCTATTTTGCACGGTTTGATGAGCTAACCGGCGATCAAGGCGCCAAATCAATCATATCGGACGCACAGCCGTTGTTTGTGACATTTCATGATGACGGACCAAACATTGATTTGGACACGCCCGAAGACTGGGACGCTTGGCGGTTATCACATCGCGCGGATTAGGCGTGCTTTGCCCAAGCGGCGGACACAACCGACGCATCAAATGTTGTCAAATCGGCGAGTGGTCGCGACAATTTTTCCGATGTTTGTTGCACAGTATTGGCAAATCGCCGTCCCTCTAGCAAAGCTGCACCATAGGACGCTTGCGAATATCCCGTTCCGACCCAGATCTCATCGACCAAGATGACTTCGTGCTTTTCACAAATTATATTGAAACGGGGCTGTTGCGCTTCGACCAAACGCACCCCGCGAACGTGATTGGCCAAATCGCCCGCACGAATAAAGGTTTCGCTCGCGATCCGCGTTGGGTGTTCTTGCAATAGGATAAGCTGCGAAGGTGCAACAAACATGTCGCGCGGCGGGATCAGGAAAGAAATCGCGTTTGCGCTGATCAAAACATCCATAGGCTTGGCATGTTGTTGCGTCAAAGGAACACGATCGATCGCAATTACGGGAACATATCCCGCGTCACGGGTCAAAACCAAGTCGGTCGATTTCAAGCCGTCAACACGCACCAATCCGCGTGCCGTCGCAATTTGCGCAGATGCACGAAATCCGCCTAAGTTGGGATCAGCATTCCCTGCATTTTCAAAATCAAACGCGGATCCGCTCGAAATTGCGTATCGCGCGTCGAAATCAAAATACTGTTCAACCATTTTACTCACACCAAAAATGGTGACAAACTTTCGCTCGCCAAATATGAAATGAAAGGCAGTCAAACCTGCCGCAAACGTTATTAATTGCCGCTTCCCCACAAAAGGAACGTTTATAAATTCACTACATAAGTACTAATAAGCAATATACTTAAGGGGGAAAACTACCCCTTGGAACCTTTTCTTTAACGTAAAGATACTCTTCCGCGAATGCCAAGTACAGTAATTAGTTGTAATTAATAACTTTTTCAATTTCAGAACCATAGGCGGCAAATTGCAGATACACCGTGGTGCGTTTGTTTTCGGCAACACCCGCGACATCAAACACATTCCAGATCACGGACAAAGCAAATACAAAGCGCGCATTGTTTCCAAGCGCAACACAATGCCAAGTCAAACTGATTCGAAAAGGAAAGCGTCGGAATAAAGGTAGAAGGATGAGTTGGTGCCCGAAGCCGGACTCGAACCGGCACGGTATCACTACCGGTGGATTTTGAATCCACTGCGTCTACCATTCCGCCACTCGGGCACTGA
>RGAJ01000580.1 GCA_009920225.1 Paracoccaceae bacterium | reverse complement strand
TGATTATTGCGCAAAATGAACCCAGTTATCGCATCACCATCGTGCCCGAGGACGCCGGTGATGTTGATGCGGTTTTGCGCAAGCTGTCGTATTTGGTCTATGTCAGCGATGATGATATTACGCGGACCAAGGCCGAAATAAAACGGTCTGCGCCGTTTTTGCCGGTCACCATTTTGAACCGCGTCACATGGGATGATATTTCGCGCGTCGCGGTGAATGCCCCCTCATTGCCGGGTGTCGCGCCCGAAGTTGGTTTATCGCGCCAATATCCACTGGGCGATTTGTTTGCCCATACGGTCGGCTATGTCGGTCCCGTCAGCAGCCGAGATTTAGAGCGCGCCGAGACGGTTGACCCCTTGCTGCGCATTCCCCGCTTTCAAATTGGAAAGGTTGGGGTTGAAGCAAAATACGAAGAGGCCCTGCGCGGGCGTGCGGGGGCAAAGCGTGTCGAGGTGAATGCCGTGGGTCGCGTCATGCGCGAATTGGATCGTCGAGAAGGGACTGCAGGGGCAAATTTGCAGCTGACCCTTGATGCCAATTTGCAAGCCTATTGCAAAGCCCGTTTGGGTGAAGAAAGCGCATCTGTGGTCGTGATGGATTGCACCAATGGAGAGCTGTTGGCAGTCGCATCTGCCCCAAGTTATGATCCAAATAAATTCGTGCGGGGCATTTCCTTTGCCGATTACGGCGTGTTGCGTGACAACGATCATCGCCCCTTGGCATCAAAAACCGTCCAAGATGCGTATCCACCGGGATCGACCTTTAAAATGGTTACTCTTTTAGCGGGGCTCGAAGCGGGCGTGATCACGCCAAATGATACGGTTTTTTGTCCGGGTCATTTCGATATTTCCGGCAGACGGTTTCACTGTTGGAAAGGGGGCGGGCATGGCAACGTCGATCTGGAAAAATCCCTACGCGAAAGCTGTGACGTTTATTATTATGACCTTGCCATAAAGGTGGGTATCGAAAAGATTGCGGCAATGTCGATGCAGTTGGGCTTGGGCGTGCGCCATGATGTGC
>RGAJ01000579.1 GCA_009920225.1 Paracoccaceae bacterium | reverse complement strand
TTGTTTTGAAACTTGCGTAAAGTTCGCCCGCCTCTGGGTCGATGCCATTGATGCGTAGTTCAGCCGCCATAGCTGCATCATATTTGTTGTAACGAATAACGCGGAAGCGGTAGATTGTTTCTTGGTAAGTCATTTTCGTGTTCCTCATTTGGTATGACCTATATGTAAGCGATGTGATTACAGATGTAAACCCCTTATTTACAAAAAAATGCAATTAGACGAAAAAAAATTAAAATGGTATAAAAAGCCATGACATTTCCCGTATTCATAAAGGCCAGTCGGTCCCGCTTATCCATCGCCAAGGAAATCCGCGAGGTGAACCGTTTGCGAACACGTTACGAGCGGTCCATGACAAGCCGCCTGATGGGGGTTTTCAAGAAAGTGGGCCAAAGGGCTGCGGCAGAATATGAACAGTCTGGGGGCTTTACAAACGCCATGCGGCCCATGAAGGGCGAGCTAGAACAAGTGTTTCGCGCCCACTATACCGCAGTGATCGAAAAGTTTTCTGATCGGGTTTACGAGAACCGCAAGCAAGAGCGGTTTTCCCAGTTTGTGTTTCAGTTCTATGAGCAATTCGCAGGGGAAAAGATCAGGGGGATCACAGCAACCACAGGGCGGCAAATCCTACAGGCGATCAAGGATGGCGAGAACGATGGCGAGGGCGTGGACAAGATCGCCAAGCGTATCAGGGAAAAGACTAGCGGTTCTATTGGTAAGGCTAGAGCGGCAACTATAGCGCGGACAGAAACCCATGCAGCGGCATCCTACGCCACGCACACGGCGACAAAAGAGTTGAACCTACCCGCACAAAAGAAAAGATGGGTTAGTGTATCAGATGGGCGCACACGCGATCATCACGCCGCAGCGAATGGTCAAGAGGTCGGGATTGATGAAAAGTTCGTGATCCGATTTCGGGGTGCAGAAATCCTGATGGAGTATCCGCATGATGGTTCTGGAGGCGCGGCTAACAACATCAACTGTCGTTGTTTGGCGTTGTATTTCACAGATGAGGATGCGCTA
>RGAJ01000578.1 GCA_009920225.1 Paracoccaceae bacterium | reverse complement strand
GCGCCCCCCGTCACGAAAACGGTTTTGCCCTGTAAACTTGGGTAACGTGCGTATTCTTTGTGTTCCATCGTGTCCTCCTGCTTTGCAGCGAACCTAATGGTAAAAAACCAAAAGGAAAAGGCCCACCACACGGATGGGCCTTTCCAAGAATGAAGATGCGGATCAATCGTCCAGAACGGTCTTCCAGATCAATGCACCGATTGCAGCCCCCACCAGTGGGGCCACCCAGAACATCCACAATTGCGCCAGCGCAGGACCATCCGCAAAGAGGGCCACGCCTGTGGAACGCGCAGGATTAACAGATGTGTTTGTGACAGGAATAGACACCAAGTGGATCAGGGTCAGCCCCAAACCAATTGCGATAGGCGCGAACCCTGCAGGGACCCGATCAGATGTGGCACCAAGGATGATGATCAAGAACGCCGCTGTCATCACGACTTCCATAATCAACCCTGCCACCATGGAATACCCACCAGGCGAAGCCGCCCCGTATCCATTTGATGCAAATCCGCCGACACCCGCGAAATCAGCTTTGCCTGATACGATCAGATACAAAACAAATCCCGCCGCAATCGCGCCCAACACTTGTGCAATCCAATATTGGATCAGCGATCCCATACTGAACCGCCCTGCAACGGCCAACCCCAACGATACCGCAGGGTTAAAATGCCCGCCCGAGATACCGCCGACCGCATAGGCCATTGTCAACACCGTTAAACCAAAGGCCAATGAAACACCAACCAACCCGATACCAACATCGGGAAACGCAGCAGCGATGACCGCGCTGCCACATCCACAAAACACCAACCAGAACGTTCCAACAAACTCTGCTGCTAGCTTATTCATTCTTTTCTCCCTTACTGGCGACGACGTGTCGCTCAGGAGAATGAACGCTTTTCTCAAAGGTCTGGCTACGGGAATTACATGCCCCAAGTCCCCGTTGACGCGATCAGGTCAGGCCTTACAAGGCCTTCCACGCGTTTAAACCACCTGCGATGAATTTCGCGTTGGTATAACCCA
>RGAJ01000577.1 GCA_009920225.1 Paracoccaceae bacterium | reverse complement strand
CTGATCCCTTTGATCTGGTGGAATACGCGCATGACACGCACCCCAATATGTCCTGCGTTATGATCAGCGCGACAGCCTCTGATGTGCGAAATGACCCGATCGGCCATCACATCAAAACCGTGGTGCCAAAACCGATGTCGCGTCGTGGGATCCTGAATAGTTTGATCAATATGCACTCAAATCAGCCGATGTCGACGCAAGCGGCTGAACCAATTTTTACAACAGTTTCAAAACGACAGGAACAACGCACCCTTCGCATTCTGACCGCCGAAGACAACAAGACAAACCAATTGGTCTTTTCCAAGATGGTGAAATCCTTGGACATCGAATTAAGGTTTGCGAACAACGGGGAAGACGCGATCAAAGAATACGAAACCTTTCAACCCGACCTGATTTTCATGGATATTTCGATGCCTAAAATGGACGGCAAAGACGCCTGTCGCGCCATCAGAAATCAAGAGCGCACCAAAGGGTTGCCGCCCGTGCCGATCATTGCATTAACCGCACATGCCATAAATGGCGACAAAGATGAAATTTTATCCGTGGGAATGGATCGATATTTAACCAAGCGCCTCAAGAAAGACGAAATATTAACCGCGATTGCAGACTTCACACCAAAGAATGTGAAGTCTGCCCAAGCTTAGCTGATTTGTTCGCGCAAGATCGCAACCGTGACCGAAATCATCATATACGCCCCCGCAAGTATCAAAAACACCAATACCGTATTCTCAAAAACAAGGGGGTAGGCCGCGTCTTGGGGTGCAATCGGGTTATTCGCCAACGACAGATAACGCGACTGTGAGGTCGCTTCGTTTTCGGCAACCTGCAACTGTTCAAGTGACGCTTTCAAAATCAAATCCCGCGTGGCGATGTCGGATTGGGCAATGGCAATGCGCGACACCAGCTCGGCCAAGGTTAATCCATTGTCCATCGGTTGCGTCATTTTAAGCTGCGTTTCGTTAATCGCAGCTCTTAATCTGTCGATGTCTGCCTTTACAACTTGGACCCGAGATTGGTTTG
>RGAJ01000576.1 GCA_009920225.1 Paracoccaceae bacterium | reverse complement strand
GCAAGCGGCAGGCCTTAGCCATGCTGCATGGGATCCCGGCGCGTTGGCGGTTGCGCAGGCGATGGTTGCGCAGATGCCAGCGCTGTTGATCCGCAGCTGCGTGTCCCGTTTGGTGTATGACTGCAATCGCCCACCCGAGGCGCAAAGCGCCATTCCCGAGAAAAGCGAAATCTACGACATTCCCGGAAACACGCAATTGTCACCCGCGCAACGGCAGGAACGGATTGAGCGCGTTTATCGCCCCTTTGAGGCCGCGCTGCGCGCGCAGATTGATATGCATCGCGCCACGCTGACCCATATGGTCACGATCCACAGCTTTACGCCCGTGTTCCATGGACAACGACGGGATGTTGAAATCGGAATCCTGCACGGGTCCGATGTGCGGTTTGCCCATGCGATGATGGCGACGCGCCCATCCAACGTAGAGTTTGATGTTCGGTTAAATGAACCCTATTCTGCACAAGACGGGGTTGCGCATACGCTTGATTTGCATGGCGCAGGCAATGCATTGGCTAATGTCATGATTGAAATCCGTAATGACCTGATCGAAACCCCTGACTGCCAAGAGCACATCGCGCGGTACCTTTGTACGTGGTTAGAGCATGCCATTGCGCATCAGGGCGGGGGGACGTCATGACGGCCTTGCTGCGGTTTTCAGGTGTGATTGACGGATTGAACCGGTGGATTGGTTTTATCGTCATGTACGGTATCTTTGTATTGATGGCGATTTTGCTGTGGTCGTCGGTGTCCAAAACATTTTTCGTTCCATCCCTATGGACCTTGGAAATGGCGCAATTTGCAATGGTGGCCTATTATATGTTGGGCGGGCCGTATTCGATATTGGTCGGGTCAAATGTGCGCATGGATCTGTTTTATGGGAACTGGTCGTTGCGACGCAAGGCAACGGTTGACGTTATCACGGTCTTTTTCTTGATCTTTTACCTTGTTGTTTTGCTGCGTGGGGCGTTGTCGTCAACAGCTTATTCCTTGGGCTATTGGGGCGATGAACCGCTTAACTTT
>RGAJ01000575.1 GCA_009920225.1 Paracoccaceae bacterium | reverse complement strand
TGATCACGTTTTCCCTGTTCTCGGGCATTCCGATGGAATTAGAGGAAGCGGCATGGACCTTGGGATGCACGCGCTTGACCGCCTTTACCAAAGTGGTTTTACCGCTTGTCCTGCCTGGGATTACGGCGTCGGCCATCTTTGCCTTTGTCATATCGTGGAACGAAGTGTTCGCGGCGGCGGTTCTGACAATCGAAAATCGCACGTTGACCGCGTTTTTGCTGCAAAACCTCGACACGTCACCACTGCACCTCAAGTTTGCAGGCGGCTTTATCCTCGTTGTACCTGCATTGGTCTTTATCTTTGCGGTGCGGAAATATCTTTTTGCGATGTGGGGCATTGCCAATCGCTAGTCAGTTTATGGGATCAGGACATTTAATATGGCTGAAATCGAAATAAAAAATATCGCAAAATCCTTTGGGGACTACCAAGCGTTGCATAACATAAACATGACGATCCAAGACCAAGAGTTCATGGTTTTGCTTGGGGCGTCTGGGTGTGGCAAATCAACGTTATTGCGCATTATTGCAGGTCTCGAAACCGCAACGTCCGGCGAGGTCTGGATTGGCGGGCGTCGCATTGACCATCTGTCACCCAAAGATCGCGGCATTGCCATGGTGTTTCAAAATTATGCGGTCTTTCCCCATTTGACTGTATTTGAAAACATCGGCTTTGGCCTCCGCATGCAGAAATTACCAAACGCCGAGGTCGGGCGCCGTGTGCATCGCACAGCGGAATTGATGCATATCGAACAATTGCTCAAACGGTATTCTGGCGAATTGTCGGGCGGTCAGCGACAAAGGGTTGCGGTTGCGCGCGCTTTGGCGATGGAGCCGGACGTTATTTTGATGGACGAGCCGCTTTCAAATCTGGACGCGTTGTTGCGCATGGAAATGCGCGCCGAATTAAAGGGCGTTCTGGCCGAAAGCACAACAACAGCGATCTATGTCACCCACGACCAAGTCGAAGCCATGTCCATGGCGGATCGGATCAGCGTGATGCACCAAGGCCGCATCGTACAAA
>RGAJ01000574.1 GCA_009920225.1 Paracoccaceae bacterium | reverse complement strand
CGATGAAAATTTTGCTAGGGGAGGTCTTCTTGTTTGTGAGGGGTAAAAGTGGAACACTCAGTTAATTTAGACGGAGTAAACTACGACACTCATTACGTGATTCAAATTATAGAAAATGCCCTGCAAGCCCCCTTATTTCGAATCTCGATTGCCCCGCCACCTACACTTACTAAAACCAATGTTGTCCCCTCGTGGGGCCTTTTTTTCTTTTGGTTTCAAAGGGGTTTAGTCATGGTGACCGCCCTTCGGAGACTGCCAAAACGGTCAAAATCGGTCTCTGAACCGCATTTGTCTCTAATCGACCGCCCTAGGCTTCCAGAAGGACGCTTTCAAAATGGTGTTCAATTACAGATGCTTGTCGATTTCGGGCGAGCGCCCTTTTCGAAAGTGCAAGTGGCCAGCAATTTTGGATTCGAACAGAAGAGACGGTCACGGCGTGCTGTGATGTGAGTGTCGCATTTATGAGGGTTGCGTGCCTCGTCACTTGATCGAATTTCAAGCTGAACCGGACCGCTGCCCTCGCCGAGTGGCGCCAGCTGCGTGCAGGCTAGGGGCAGAGTGTAGGCCAAACCTGAGACTTGTTCGCATTGTTCTGACACCACCAAAACAACACTTAAAAAACTGATAAGAAACAACTTTCGGACACCTCCTCCGTCACTTTCCAATTCACGAACCCGGGGTTGGCCCCTGTTGGTTTCGGGGCAAAGGCGGTTAGCAAGCTATCCGCCTTTCAGGGGCTGGCTGTTGGCCCGAAATCGGGTTCTGGCCACCCTGTGGCGAAACCATCTTGCGGGCGGGCGCTGCGCTGCGTTCATGCCCAATGTCCTGCGTATTCTGCATCGCGTGATTGGCGGCCCTGCGTGGGGCAATCTAACCCTATGATATTCATGGTAATTGCGCGGCGGCCATCCCGTCAGCTCAGGGTCGGCTGATGGGCAAAAGCGATCGCGCTTGCGCCCCTGCGGTTCTTATCCTTTTGGGTCCGGTGGTGTGGTTTAATTTAGTTCATGCTTAAAACAT
>RGAJ01000573.1 GCA_009920225.1 Paracoccaceae bacterium | reverse complement strand
AAGATTACGTATATTGAACACAATGGCACCGAACATGTGGTCGAGGTCGCAAATGGTTTGACCGTGATGGAAGGCGCACGCGACAATAACATCCCTGGCATTGATGCCGATTGTGGTGGCGCATGTGCCTGTTCAACATGTCACGTCTATGTTCATCCTGATTGGATGGCAAAACTGGCCCCCCGCGAAGACATGGAAGAAGACATGTTGGATTTCGCGTTTGAACCGGATGCGACACGCTCACGGTTGACCTGCCAAATCAAGGTAACGGATGATTTGGACGGCTTGGTCGTTCATATGCCTGAAAAGCAAATCTAATGCGCCTTGGGATCATTTGCCTATGTCTGATGATCCCAAATCTTGCCTTGGCCGCGGGCATCACGGCGGCCAATTTTATCGACCCCACGTCGCGTTATGATCACGGCATCCTTGGGGACGATATCGAATGGGGTGGTTTGCAGATTGACCTAACGGATGGTCGACGCATCACATTCACGCTTCCGCAATCCCGCGTTTTCGAAGATTTAGCCCCCCGTCTGGCCGATATTGACGGGGATGGTATGGCCGAGGTCGTCGTTGTTGAAACCGACATTTCCAAAGGCGCGCGCTTATCTGTGTATTCCAAAGATGGGGTTGTTGCGACGACGCCCTATATCGGACAAACGCATCGCTGGCTTGCCCCGATTGGGTTTGCCGATTTTGATGGGGATGGCCGGATTGAAATCGCCTATATCGACCGCCCGCATTTGGCAAAGATACTGCGGTTGTGGCGCTGGGACGGATCGCCACATTTATCACATGTTGCCGATCTGTCTGGGGTCACAAATCACAAGATAGGTTGGGATTTTATCGCCGGTGGCGTCCGCGACTGTGGTGTCGGTCCCGAAATGATTGTGTCGAGCGCAGATTGGTCGCGCACGGTGTCAGTGACCTATGATGGTGAGTTCCATGTCACGGATTTGGCGATAACCCCGACGCCCAAATCGCTTGCCAACGCGGTGATTTGCCAAAAATAAAGAC
>RGAJ01000572.1 GCA_009920225.1 Paracoccaceae bacterium | reverse complement strand
GTACGGCAATCCATCGACAAAATCAAAGGTCCGCGAAATGGTACGCGCGGGATGTACGAAAATTTTGTTCTTTCCGTTATATCCCCATTACGCTGGTGCGACTTCGGCCACGGCGAACGATCAATTTTTCCGCGCCTTGATGGACGAAACTTGGCAGCCGATCGCGCGTATTGTTGAGCCGTATTATGATAATCCGATGTATATTGAGGCCTTGGCGCAATCCGTCGAAAAAGCCTATGCCGAGGCGGATAAGAAACCCGAAGTTTTGGTCGTATCCTATCACGGTGTGCCGAAACGGTATTTGATGCAGGGCGATCCCTATCACTGCCACTGTCAGAAAAACACACGTTTGTTGAAAGAACGCCTTGGTTGGGATGACACACAGATTGTGACAACGTTCCAATCGCGGTTTGGTCCAGAAGAATGGCTTCAACCTTACACGGTGAAAGAAGTTGCGCGTTTGGCCAAAGAAGACGGCAAAAAACGCATTGCTGTCATCGCACCTGCGTTTTCTGCCGATTGCATCGAAACTCTGGAAGAGATCAACGAAGAAATCCGCGAAAGTTTCGAACATGCGGGCGGCGAAGATTTTACCTATATTCCCTGTTTGAACGACAGCGACGCACATATTGAAGCGCTCAGCAAAATTATTGAAACCAACCTTCAAGGTTGGTTGGACTAGGTCAATAGGCTAGGATGTCGTCGCGCGCCGTTGTTTTGGCGTGCGATGGCACGTCCAAACCACGCCGATCTTGGATGTCGATTACGTGTCCATTTGGCAGCGGTGTTTTCGACACGAACGCGGATTGTAACCAACGATCTGTGCCATCAAATCGCGGATCAAACGCCGAACGCGCATGAACCGCCTTTTTGTTGTTCAAGATCAAAACGGAATTCGCTTGATTGTGCACCTCAACAGAGGTCTTTGCGATCAATGCATTCAATTCGGTTATCGCCTGTTCGCTTTCTTTATCAAACCCCGTGACCAAATCGCCATCATATTTCAGGATCAATTCATTGCC
>RGAJ01000571.1 GCA_009920225.1 Paracoccaceae bacterium | reverse complement strand
TCGTGGTTCGATTTCAGAAATTGTAAATCCACTGACAGGACAGGCAAAGTTTTCGGAAAACGTTATACGCTCTGGCTCACCTTCGCGCGGGGCGGTTTCCAAAATCGCAATCCCATCGGCTAGATCAAGTGCGGTGCGCAAACTGTCGGCAAGGCGCGTTTCCATGCCTTCGCGCACAACGATGCGGTCAACCACAACGTCGATGTCATGGCGGAATTTTTTGTCAAGCGTGGGCGGTTCATCCAATTCATAAAATGCACCGTCGACTTTCACACGTTGAAAGCCCTGCTTGCGCAGTTCCAAAAATTCTTTGCGATATTCGCCTTTGCGATCCCGCACGATAGGGGCCAACAGATGGGCGCGCGCGCCCTCTTCCATCACCATAATGCGATCCACCATGTCCTGGACCTGCTGCGCTTCAATCGGCAATCCTGTTGCCGGGCTATAGGGCGTACCTGCGCGCGCAAACAACAAGCGCATATAGTCATAAATTTCGGTCACTGTGCCCACGGTAGAGCGTGGATTTTTCGATGTCGTTTTCTGTTCAATCGAAATTGCGGGGCTCAGGCCGCTGATGTGATCGACATCGGGTTTTTCCATCATATCCAAAAATTGCCGCGCATAGGCCGATAGGCTTTCGACATAGCGGCGTTGCCCTTCGGCATAAATCGTATCAAAGGCAAGCGACGATTTCCCAGACCCCGAAAGGCCGGTGATCACCACGAATTGATCGCGGGGGATATCAACATCGATTGATTTCAAATTGTGTTCGCGGGCACCGCGGACTTGGATTTGCTTAAGCTCGGCCATGATTCATTCCTAAAGGTTAATGCCTTCTTAATACGTTTGGGGCTGTGGTCCAATAACATTTTGGAACGAAAGCGGAACATTAACAAAAAATAATAATGAGGCAAAAGGAATTCGCAACCGTGATGTTTGCGCTATCATATTTTTTCGGGATCCCTTGCGATACGCATAAAATACGCATAAACGGTGCGAAACAAACGGGAAAACACCTATGACTGAACCACTTTGTCTTTTGGCGGATA
>RGAJ01000058.1 GCA_009920225.1 Paracoccaceae bacterium | reverse complement strand
CGCAAGATGCGGTAGATGTGACCGCGCTTGCACAAAGCGCAATTGATGCAGCCGATGACTCACCCGCCAAAGCCGCGCCCGTGACACAACCCACAAAGGCACCGATCAAATCTGATCCCAAGATTGAACCCATTCGCCACAAAGTTGCCCGCGGCGAGACCGCGTTCACAATCGCACGACTTTACGACGTGACCGTGCGGTCCTTGGCCGATTGGAACAGCTTGGATGCAAACTTTACCGTACGCGAGGGACAGTACCTTTTGATCCCTCTTCCTGCCGATGCCGGCGCGGCACCTGCAGCCGCCACCGCGGCCGTATCCGCCCCCGGAACAGGAAGTGCAACGCCTGTACCGCCAAGCGCGACCAAAGCCTTGCCAAGCCCCGAAACCAAAGAACAAGCAAGCCCGAAACCCACCGAGGCGAAAGCCGCCACTGTCGCCACCCCATCGGGCGGCCGAATGACATATCCGGCGCAGGGAAAAATCATTCGTGAATACGTCAAAGGCAAAACAGATGGTATCGACATTTCCGCCCCTGTCGGCAGCTCTATCGTTGCGGCAGATGCAGGAACGGTTGCCGCCATTACCGCAGACGCCAATCAGGTTCCGATTGTTGTTGTCAAACACCCCAATAATATTCTGACAGTATATGCCAATATTGGGGATATCACCGTGTCGAAAGGGGCAAGTGTGTCGCGGGGGCAGACTTTGGGTAAGGTCAGGGATGGAAACCCGTCTTATGTGCATTTCGAAGTACGCAACGGATTTGAAAGCGTCGATCCGTTGACGTATCTGAAGTAAATGTATGACGTAAATTTAAGGGGGCCAAGGCCCCCTTTTTTGAGTATTTTTACAAAGATGAAAGATAGGGATTTACACCGAAATCCCGTTTCGCCCCGCAAGATCCATAAAATATTGCCATGCAACCCGGCCAGAGCGGGATCCGCGCGTGGCGGTCCATTCGATGGCCTCGGCGCGGATTGTGTCGCGGTCTGTGGTGATGCCATGGGCGTCACAATAGCCATAAATCATGTTCAGATAGTCGTCTTGAGAACAAGGATGGAATCCCAACCACAGACCAAAGCGATCAGAAAGGGAGACTTTTTCCTCAACCGCTTCGAACGGATTGATGGAGCTCGAGCGTTCATTTTCAATCATATCGCGCGGCATAAGGTGACGGCGATTTGACGTTGCATAAAGCAATACATTTTGTGGCCGCCCCTCGATCCCGCCATCGAGAATGGCCTTTAGGGATTTGTAATGCTGATCATCGTGGCTAAAGCTGAGATCATCACAAAACAGAATAAAGCGATAGGGCGCATCGCGCAGGATATTTAACAAGCGCGCGACAGTGGGCAGATCTTCGCGCTGCAATTCGACGACTTTTAATGGCAAACCTTTGGCAACGATATCGCCATGAATGGCCTTGACCAAGGAGGATTTGCCCATACCACGCGCGCCCCACAACAGCGCGTTATTGGCCGCAAAGCCATTCGCGAATTGTAGGGTGTTTTCATACAGCGTGTCGCGCGAGCGGTTTATCCCAACCAATAGCGACAGATCCACGCGGGCGATGTTTTGCACAGGCTGTAAGTGATCGGGGGCGACGTGCCACACGAACGCGTCTGCGCTGTCAAAATCGGGGGTTGGCAGCGGCACGGGGGACATGCGTTCCAATGCCGCTGCAATTCTGGCAAGATGATCTGTCTCAGGCATCTTTGTCCTCGTCGAATTCTTTGATCAAAGGATCGTCAAATTCGGCCTCGTCGTCATAATATCCCTCTTCACGCAGCTTTTCTTCGCGTTTGGTTTCCACGCGACGCACAAGGAAGATCGAGATTTCGTATAATCCATAGACGACAACGAACAAGATCACCTGCGTGATGATATCGGGGGGCGTTACGATGGCCGCAAGGATCAGGATACCGACGACCGCATATTTGCGGACGTTTGCCAAACCTTCTGCGCTGACAATGCCGGCTTTGCCCAAAAGCGTGAGCAACACAGGCAATTGGAAACACAGCCCAAAGGCCACGATGAATTTGATGGTCAAGCTGAGGTATTCTTGTGCCGAACCTTGGAATGCAATGCCTGCGATTGCGTTTGTATTTTCGGCCTCTTCGCCGAGCACGCTGCCGGCTTGTTGAAAGCCAAGAAAGAAGTCAAAGGCCAAGGGCGTGACGACAAAATACGCAAACGATGCGCCCAGAAAAAACATAAAAGGCGAGGCGATCAAAAATGGCAGGAACGCGCCCTTTTCTGATTTATAGAGCCCTGGGGCCACAAAGCGCCACAGCTGATAGGCGATAAATGGGAAGGACAAAACCAAACCGCCCGCAAGCGAGATTGAAATCGCGACAAAGAAACCTTCTTGCAGCTTGATCAAGATCAATCCGCAATCAGAATGCCCTTTGAGCGCCATCGCAGAACACAGGGGATGGGTCAAGAAATTGAAAATCGGATTCCACACCGTGAAACAGATGATCATCCCCACAATAAAGGCAGAAACAGAATAAATCAGTCGTTGCCGCAATTCAGTCAGATGTTCGATCAACGGCGCGGTTGAATCATCTAAATCGTCTGTGGTCATTCGCTATCCTTAGCGGGTTCTGGTTCGGGCTTTGCGGCCTGTGCGTCTGCGGCGGCTTTTGCTTCGGCCGCTTTTTCTGCTGCAATCCGATCGCTTGCGCGCTTTGCAGCGGCTTCGTTTATTTTCTTGGCAGCCTCTGCTCGGTCTTCGGCAAGCTTCCCTGTCGCAGAACTGGGGTCATATTTGGTGAAATCGGTCGCTGCCTTTTTCACACTGTCCAAGCCTGTTTGAACGGGATTGGTCGCTGCGCGCAGCGTTTTCGAAATATCCGACACGCCTGCATCATCTGCCGCCTCATTCATCGCCCGAGAAAATTCGCGGGCCATGCCCTTGGCCTTACCCGCAAATTGACCCACCTTGCGAAACAAGACAGGAAGATCCTTGGGCCCGACAACAATCAGCGCAACGATGCTGATCAAGACGATTTCGGACCAGCCCATTCCAAACATGATTTATGCCTTGTCTTTTTCAGTTTCTGGCGTGATGTCTTTTGCCGCCTCTGATGCGTTATCCTCAAGCTCTTTTTGGCCGTCGTTTACGCCTTTTTTGAATGCGGTGATGCCTTTGCCAACTTCGCCCATCAAATTGCTGATTTTGCCGCGTCCAAACAGTACCAATACGACGACCGCAATCAACAGCAATCCTGGCAAACCGATATTATTAAGCATTTCACTCTCCTGTCTTAAAAGGCCCGCGCCTTTGTATTCATCTATCGTTATTTATTAACTTATGCGCAACGATGAAAGTGCATAATGCATCTATTTGCATCGAAATCGACCCTTTGCGCAGAGATCGGCAGGCGTTTGAGGAAATAAATGTCATTTTTTTATTTCATTTGCGCCGATATGACGAAATAAAATTTCGTGTCCAATCTATCAATATGATACCAAACTAAGCCCTTTATGTACATTATTGGGCGTATGGATTACCTTAATACCCAAAGAAACGATACCAGAATAATACCAATTGATAACACGACTGAACAGCGATCAGAAACATGAGCCTCACATTGATCACACTTCGTATCACATCATGGACGCTTACATTCTTTTTCGTGAGCGGCCTTGCCCCCTTTTCAAATCATGGGCAATGGGAATTTCGGCATGCGAGTGCCGTGGTGGTGCCGAATCTTGGTCCGTTGGAACGGCAGTCGTGCAATAAAATCAATACCTACAATTTTTACGTGCCGCTTGACTCGAGCCCGCGCATCGCGTGGATCGACATGAAATATGATGACAGATTCACCCCGACGAACCGAATGACCTATATTCAGGCGGTGCTGTATAATCGCGATCAGGTCGAAGTTGAACGCGCCTTGATCCCAATCCGCCGTTCCCCCAATCCGCAGCCTGCGCTGTTACCGATGTCGTGGGAATTTTCAGAGCCTTGGATGATCAACTTTTCCTATCAGTCCGTTGACTTTGAAAACACCACCTGTATCAAGAACATTGTCGTGGATCACGTTGATTTCAAGCGGGGAATACAAAGCAGCGATCCCGTGGAACTGTCAACCAAAGTGGTTGACCAGATTTAGGCAGAAACACGTTGGGAACTGTAACTTTGATAATTGATTGATCAAAGTCCATCCGAAATTCCACCAAGCTTTCACGCCCCATAAAGCGTGCGCGTTCGACCACCCCGCGCGCCGCAACGCCAAGGGTTTTGGTGGGTTTGGGGCCATGCCCTGCCCGATCAAAATCGATCCGAATGTGTTGGGGGCGAAAAACGATATTCACAGGCGCATCATCTGGAAAACCTGGCGCAAAGAAATGCCCAAACGGGGTTTCGGCCAAAGCGCCCGTAACCGTGGCATTAATCACGTTCACATCGGAAAAGAAGGCCATCGCCTCAAGATCAAAGGGTGCGTTATAAATGTTATAGGGCGCGCCGCGTTGCACGATTTCGCCGCCCCGCATCAGCGCGATTTCATCGGCCATACGCATTGCTTCTTCGGGTTCGTGGGTCACCAAAAGAACGGCCGAGCCCTCAGCTTTGAGAATCGCAAGGCTTTCGTCGCGAATGTCATCGCGCAACCGATTGTCCAAACCTGAAAACGGTTCGTCCATCAACATGATACGGGGCTGTGGTGCCAAGGCGCGGGCCAATGCAACGCGTTGCTGTTCGCCGCCAGACAACGCATGCGGGAATTGATCAATTTTGCGACCCAATCCAACTTTGTTCAAAAGCGTTTCAACACGCGCGCGCTTTTCATCACGACCGCAAGTCAAACCGAACCCTACATTATCTGCGACCGACAGATGGGGGAACAATGCGAAATCTTGAAACATCAACCCGATGCCACGGTGTTCAGGCGGAACGCTGGTATCGCCATCACAGACCAAATGCCCATCGACCCAAATTTCGCCGCTGTTTTGGATATCAACCCCGGCAATCATGCGAAGTGTCGTGGATTTTCCGCAGCCAGAGGGACCAAGCAAACACGTCACTTGACCCGGCATGATGGAAAGCGATGCTTCTTTCACAATCGCTTTACCGTCAATGATACGGGTCAGGTGTTTGATTTCTAGCCGCGGTATTTGGGTCACGCGCAAGGTCTCGTCCTAATTTCCGATAAAACTTATCAGGTTTAGGAAACGGATATCAGCCCTTTGCGTCTGGTGCAACCCGCGATGACCCCAAAAGTGTCGCAGCAAAGCCGAAGACCAGCACGACAACACAAATCACCAACAACTGGGTGTATTTATGTGCATCCGGCAAAAGCGCCGCCGCCCAATCAGAGCCGCGCGCGAAATACATCACCGCCCCAATGGCCGCTGCCGCAAATCCCACCAAATAGGACCACAGGGCCACGCGCCGCCCCGCCACAAGGCCAACAATCAGGATGGGCGTCAAAAACATCGACGCCGTGCCAGAAACCGCAACCGCATCAAACAAGGTCGCATTTCCCCACAGCGTCAACACAGCGCCCGCGCCCAAAAACATCACCATCGCCCAACGTCCGCCCATCAAGCTGCGTGGGAAGAGCTTCAATTCTTCGACCATCAGGCGCGCGGCGGATGACAGCGCGGAATCCAATGTGGACACCCCCGAAATCAACAGTGACACCATAAGTGCCGCCGTAATCGGCGCTGGAAACAACATCGACCACGTCCCCAACAGGTCGCTTTCGATTTTTGATCCAACCTCTGCGGCATAGATCCCGAATAAACCAAAAGCAAAAATGAACACAGAGGCGATCCAAAACGCGTGGTAAAAGGATTTTCGCGCCGTATCATCATCGCTTAAGAACCCGCGATCCATCATCACCGGATCATGCAGGGGATAGGACGGAACCTGCAAAAGCGCCACAACCAACAAGATCCACCCGTTGTGTGCGCCCGACGTTCCGCCAGAGGTCAAAATTGCAGACCATTCGAAATCAGGGGCCACAATCATATAGGCAAAAGCGACCGAAAAAACGACGGCAAAAAGGATCATCTGCAACACGTCGGTTTTCAACGACGCGCGCAATCCACCCCATGCCGAATAGAACAAGGTCAGACTTCCAACCGCCAGAATTGACAGCGTTTTGATCCCATCAGCCTGAGGCATCAACACCGAAAAAATGAGCCCAATGACCAACAAATTGGCAAAAACTTCGGACAAGAGGCGCAGCGCAATGACCACATTATATGTGATCCCCCCAAGCGGGCCAAAACTGTGATGCAACCAGTCTTGAACAGATCCGTGGCGGCGCGCGCGCAATTTCATGACCGCATAACCGCCCGTCAAAAATGACAGGTAATAAGCCGTATAGGCCAAGCTGCCCGCAACACCATAGTAATACCCAAGGATCGCAGAGTTCAAAAGCGACCGCGCAAAAATCCAAGTTGTCACTTGGCTTAGGACCAAGGTCCAAAGATCGGGCGCGGCGCCATCGCTTTGCGCACCTGTGTAAAACCCATCAACTGTTGCAGTCTGGCGTGCGGCATATGCCGTTCCAAAAATCGCGATTACGGCACCAATTATGACCAATGTGATCATCATCATCCCTTTTTTCCAAGATCACTACACGATCGCTCTGATCCGCACGAGGGAAAAAATAAAAAAATAACGCAATGGTGATCAGCGGTGATCCATCACAAGTTGGCGTTTACTGCGCCGCCGTCCAACAAAATGTTTTGCCCAACGATGAACCCTGCGTGTTGCGAACATAAAAACGCACACATGGCGCCAAATTCTTGGATCGTTCCATATCGGCGTGCGGGGATTGTTTCGCACCGGTTTTGCGCCGCTTGTTCGGGGGAAATGCCCTGTTGCTGGGCCACGACGCTGTCCAATGAAATGGATCGGTTGGTTGCGTGAATGCCCGGTAAAAGGTTGTTGATTGTGACACCATGTGGCGCAACTTGGCGTGATGTGCCTGCGACATATCCTGTCAATCCAGAACGTGCGGCGTTCGACAATCCCAATTGTGCGATTGGGGCTTTGACAGATTGCGACGTGATATTCACAACCCGCCCCCAGCCCTGTGCCATCATCTGTGGCAAGCACGCTTTCATCAAAGCAATCGGGGCCAGCATATTTGCATCAAGAGCTTTGATGAAATCATCCCGATCCCAATCAGACCACAATCCCGGAGGCGGCCCCCCCGCATTGGTCACGAGGATATCAAGCTGCCCTGCGGCCTCTAACACTTTGGCGCGATCTGCATCTGTCGTGATGTCGCCCGCGATGGCAACGACATTCACATTATAACGCGATCTGATTTCATGCGCTGTTTCATCCAAAATATCGGCGCGACGGGCGTTCAAGACCAGATCGACCCCTGCTTCGGCCAATGCCATTGCGCAGCCTTTTCCCAAGCCTTGCGATGATGCGCAAACCAACGCGCGTTTTCCTGTTATACCCAGATCCATGAAACTCTCCTGCTCGTGTTGATTTGGAACGATCTTTGCATACACTCTGTTTAGCCGCAGAATGAACGTGCGATTGCCCATTATTCGCCAAATTTATCAAGCTTGTTGAACAATAACAAATAAATGTTTGATATTAACTGGTAGTGTGTGGACATGATGGTGTCGTGGTCTCAGCTTCAGCGGCTGAAAAAGGGTAAAGTTAATAATATGCAAATCGTCCCAGTTCATATTGCTGAACAACTTCGGGTTATTCACGGCGCCAATACCGGCGATGTCATGTCCTTCGCGGATGAGATGATCCTGGACGATGTTTATGAAATCGCAAAAATCGCACCCCGCCAAAGATTGTCGATTGAATTAACAGATCATGGATTGGTAATATCGAATGGCGGTGATTTGGGAACGATCGGGCATTCGTTATTCTTGGATTGCGTCATCACCTTGATGGGATCCGATGGCACAACCATCGAAGCATTGATCATCGTGGAAACAAATACGCATGGCCTGTGTGAACAGGTCTATGTCTTGCCGTTTTCGAACCTATTGCCGAGCGTTGAATATACATTGGTCAAAGTTTGCCGCGACTCGGCCGAAAATCGATTTGCGGAAATTGGCTGTGTGTCCTTCGTCAAGGGGACACGGATTACCATCGCATCGGGTGCAATGGTCGCGATCGAAGACCTCAAGGTTGGTGATCGCGTCATTACCCGCGACCGCGGTGTGCAAGTCATCCGCTGGATCGGCAATTCGACCGTGCGCGCTGTGGGCGACTTTGCACCCGTCGTGATCAAAGCAGGAGCGCTCCACAATCTAAATGATTTGACAGTCAGTCCCGAACATCGCCTGTTCATCTATCAACGCAGCGACAAGTTGGGCACAGGGCGTGCCGAAACATTGGTCCGCGCAAAGCATTTGATCAACGGCACCGATGTCGTACGTTTGGATGATGGGTTTGTCGAATATTACCAATTGTTGTTTGACGAACATCAAATCATCTATGCCGAAGGGATCGCCGCAGAAAGCATGTTATTCGATCAACGCACACAAACCGTCGTCCCCCAAGACCAAAAATCGAACTTTACACAGCACACAAGCAGCTAT
>RGAJ01000570.1 GCA_009920225.1 Paracoccaceae bacterium | reverse complement strand
GATGGTCATCCCAAACCCTGCCAGATACCCCTGCCCAAGGATGGACCCTGCCATGGTTTCACCCGCAGCCCACAGGTTGGTGATCGGGCGGTTTCCAATCGAACATTGTGCATTTTCATCAACCTTGAGCCCAAGATAGGTAAACGTCACACCAGTTTTCAAACTATACCCGTAAAAGGGCGGATCGGTGATCGGGCGCGCCCAATTGGTTTTAGGGGGGGTTAAGTTTTGCGTACACACGCCATCAAGTTCGGTTGGATGGAAATTTGATGTATCACCACAGGCCCGATTAAAATCGTCCACGGTGTTTTTCAAACTTTCCGGCGGCAAACCCATGAGATCTGCCAATTCTTCGATGCTGTCCGCTTTGATTGGCGGAAACACCGAGGGCATAAATAAATTCAGCGATTTTGAATCAATCACGACATAGCCGATTTGATCAGGTTGTTCCGCAACCAACCGCCCCCAGATCGCATAGCGTTTGGGCCATACATCTTCGCCTTCGTCGTAAAACCGTTCTGCATTCTTGTTTACAACGATGGAAAAGGGAACGCAGTCCAATCTTGTGACAATACCACCATCAAATTTTGGGGCGCGGCCATCAATTGCAACCGCATGGCATTGCGTTGGGTCACCAACCTGTTCGACACCCTGATCCAAAAGGTCGGCAAGCACGACACCCCTATTGTAGGGTGTGCCGCGGATGAGAAAATTCTTGGCTGCGGGTCCCCATGCCCGCGCAAGCCAATCTGTATCAGCCTGAAATCCACCAGATGCCACCACGACCGACTTTGGAACGACGCGGTGGGTTTGATCGGATAGGGTGAAATCAAGATAGGCCACCCAATCATCATCCAATTCGATATGAGTGACCGAGGCGTCGTATTTCACTGTAACGCCCAGATTTTCTGCAGTTCTGTAATAGGCATTCACAAGGCTTTTGCCGCCGCCCAAGAAAAACGCATTGGTTCGGGCAAGCGACAAAGTCCCCGACAACGGCGGTTGAAACCGGGCACCGTGCTCGTTGATGTAGCGATCGACCAAGGGGG
>RGAJ01000569.1 GCA_009920225.1 Paracoccaceae bacterium | reverse complement strand
TGAGCTTAATTTTCTTTTCATTGGGATTGATCATCCAATATTATACCAACAAACGGGTCACGGCCAGCTGGAGCGCGGGGAAGTAACAGGTCCTGCGTGAGGGTGCTTGGATCTTGTGGAATTGGTGGATCTTGCGGGGATCGCGATAACCGGTTGGGGATCATGACATCGGGGATTTCACCCGTGAGTGTGTTCAAAAACGCGAGCAGAAACGCAAGATCATTTGCGTTGAACTCTGATCCTAATTGGACTTTTGCCATCACTTGCACAGCCTCCGCCAATGTATCTGCGCTTCCTGAATGAAAATAAGGGCCCGTGATTGCGATATTTCGCAGTGATGGGACCCGAACAGATATTCATCGTGAATGTTGCCCGTCACGGCCGAAACGCCAGTGTCATCCTTTTGCCGATGCGTGTTGGATGGTTCGGCGACGATCCCAAAATAGTTTTGGCTGTTGCCCCCAAGGTTAATGCCATTGTGACATTCAGCGCACCCCAGATCGAAGAAGACTTGCATGCCAAAGATTTCATCCAGCGTTAGCGCGGATGTGTCACCCGCGACGAAGGCATCAAAACGCGAAGGTGTAATCAGCGTTGTTTCAAAGGCAGCCACCGCAGTTGCAAAATTATTGAGGCCCAATGGTTCTGCATCGTTTGGAAAGGCGGAATTGAACCGAAGAACATAACCTGGGATGTCTTGTAGCGTCTGGAAAAGGGACGCTTGCGTATGTGCCATGTCGATGGGGTTTAGAACGTGGCCTTTGACCTGTTCAACCAAATTGGGTGCGCGAGCGTCCCAAAATTGATCAATGTTTAAGGCTGCATTTAACACCGTTGGCGCATTGCGCGCGCCGAATTTGTCATCACGGCCCATTGATATGGGGCGCCCGTCAGTTCCGCCAAGGGTCAGATCATGGCATGACGCACAAGAAATATCTTCCGCCTTGGACATGCGCGTATCAAAAAACAGATGACGCCCCAAATCGACCATTTCGGCCGAGTAATCGTTTTCTCGCAAGAGTTTTTGGGGCGTTGGCAGTGGCGCAAAA
>RGAJ01000568.1 GCA_009920225.1 Paracoccaceae bacterium | reverse complement strand
TTTCAATCGTCACCTTTGTTGCAGCGTCTAGCCTGTTGGAGTTGATGGGAATCCCGTCAGACGGATATATGGTTGCGATTGCCGCGACGATGGAGGTACCTGCGATCCTGTCGGCCCTGTGGATTGCGAATAAATACGCGTCCGATAGCCAAGCGGGACATGTGCCGATGCGCGAGCTTTTGGCGAATGGGTCGATTGTTTTATTGGTGGGGGCGTTTTTCATCGGTGCCGTCACCCAAGACAAAGGGATGGCAATGATTGCCCCATTTGTTGTGACACCGTTTACAGGAATTTTGTGTCTGTTTTTGTTGGATATGGGATTGAATGCCGGTCGCAGCCTGTTGGACAATCGCCATATGCTGAGTGCGGGGTTATTTGGATTTGGGATCCTTATGCCGATGGTTGGAGCGATCTTGGCGTGGGTCTTGGGGCAAGCCATTGGTCTAGAAGCGGGCAGTTTGTTTTTGTTGATGGTCTTATCTGCGTCTGCGTCATATATCGCGGTTCCTGCGGCCATGAAAATCGCGCTGCCTGATGCACAATCCGGGATTTATTTGACGCTGTCCCTAGGGGTGACGTTTCCGTTTAATATCACGTTTGGATTGCCGCTTTATCTGTGGATTGCTGGGGCGTGACGGGAATTGGTGTGACATTGGGGGTTTTGCACCCCCAAACCCCCGCAGGATATTTCAAGACAGAAAATGACTTTGGTTTGTTATCAAAAGAAAAGGCCCAAAGATGTCTTTGGGCCTGTTTTGTTTGACGTTACTTAGGGCCTAGAGGCCGAGCTTTGACATAACGATGTCGTTTACGGCTTTGGGATTTGCTTTGCCGCCGGTTGCTTTCATCACTTGGCCGACAAACCATCCTGCCAATTTCGGGTTTGCTTGTGCTTTTTCGACTTGCGCGGGATTTGCGGCGATGATGTCGTCGACGGCCTTTTCAATGGCGCCGGTGTCTGTGACTTGTTTCATGCCGCGGGCTTCGACGATCTCGGCAGGGATGCCCCCTTCGGTATAGACGATTTCAAACAGGTCTTTTGCGATCTT
>RGAJ01000567.1 GCA_009920225.1 Paracoccaceae bacterium | reverse complement strand
CTGCAGGGGGTATGGAAGTTGGGCGTTACAATCCTTCGTTCATGTTCGAAGAGGGCAATTTTGCGGAATTGAGCATCACAAACACGACACCCAAGGTGACGGATGATAAATTCTCACCGAATGGATCGATGCTTGGGCAAATGACCAATACCTCAATGTCTGTGAAAATGAAGATTAATGACCGCCTATCATTCGGATTGCAACATTTCGATGCAGCGCGGATTGATTTGTCGTATGCGGGAAATGGTGGGCCGTTTACGAAATCAGCTGATCCTTATAAAACACAAGTCGCTGTTACCGAAGATGCGGTGAAAAAGGACGGAGCAACGCAAACTGCGATAGGTAACTATCTGAATGCAAACGGATTGTCTCAGACCCAAGCGAATATTAATATCGCCATTGCCAAAGATGCGGCGACGCAAAAAGCGATATCAGACTACTATGCTGGGCTTTCAACCAGCCAAATCCAAGGCATACTCCTTACAAAGTATACCTCCGCAGCCAACATACCTTTGTCCAAAGAGCCATTTGTCGATCTTTCCTTTAAATCGACTGTCCTTGCTCTCACATACAAGGTGAATGATCGTGTGGACATTTTTGGCGGGATTAAGTATTCTGTAGGCTCTGCAACTGGCAACGTTTTGATCGATCCGCATGGTGATTTGGCTGCAAGCGAAGCATCAGGGACTGCACCAGTGGTTGGGGTTTCCTACTCTATTCCGGATATCGCATTGCGTGTCACGGCGACGTATCAGGGAAAAACTGAAACAAGCCATTCTACAACCCGCACATACGATGGGGTGAAATCAGAATTGGCTAACACCAAAGCTGCATTGCCGGAAAGCTTCACACTTGATTTCCAATCTGGAATTGCAACGGACACATTGCTGTTCGGTTCTATCCATAGGGCCAAATGGGGCGATGCACAGATCTTTTTCAACGGGTCGTCAAAGCCTAAGTCAACTTGGACTGATTCCACGTCATATTCTTTGGGGGTAGGGCGTAAGCTAAACGAATCTTGGTCGGTGTCTGCGTCATAAAATTACGAAG
>RGAJ01000566.1 GCA_009920225.1 Paracoccaceae bacterium | reverse complement strand
GCCGATCTTGGGCGCATTTTTGTGGATCATGCCCATTCTTCTTCGAAACAACGCGGATACCGAACCATCGATATCCCGCCTTATGATTTATATGTTTGTTGTCTGGATTGGGCTGATCCTTGTGAATTTTGTGTTGGTACACTTGATAAAACGATCCGAAAGGTCGTGGGATCAATTGATGACCAATGACGACTTGGGTGACTGAGATGCTCAATATATTGGTCGCAGTCTGTATCTTGTATGTCTTGACACTATTTGCTGTCGCCTTTTGGGCAGAGCGTGCTGCGGTGTCAGGGCGTGCGCGTTGGCTGCGATCATCTTGGGTCTATACCTTGTCGTTGTCTATCTATTGCACGGCTTGGACGTTTTATGGTGCCGTGGGATATGCCGCGCGTTCGGGGCTTGAATTTCTGACGATCTACCTTGGTCCATCGTTGGTCATGTTCGGGTGGTGGTGGATATTGCGGCGCTTGGTGCGGGTGGGTCGCATGCAGCGCGTGACGTCGATTGCCGACCTTTTGTCATCCCGCTTTGGCAAATCCAACCTATTGGCGGCGCTGGTGACGCTTTTGGCTGTGATTGGGACAACGCCCTATATCGCGCTGCAGCTGCAATCGGTGACGTTGTCGTTTACCGTGTTTTCAGAATATGACGCGGCGGCATCATCGTTTATCCCGCGCGATCATTCCGCAATTTTCGTGGCAATCGGTTTGGCCTTTTTTACCATTCTGTTTGGAACCCGCAATTTGGACGCAAATGAACGCCATCACGGTGTTGTGATGGCCATTGCAGTGGAAGCCATTGTGAAACTATTCGCGCTTTTGGCCGTGGGGATTTTCGTTGTGTGGGGTGTGTCGGGGGGGTTCTCCGACATGATTTCGGAAATTGACCGGTCAGATGTTGCCAATTGGCGCGGTGACAGCGGGCGTTGGGTTGGATTGACCTTTATATCCGCGGCTGCATTTTTATGCTTGCCCCGCATGTTTCAGGTATTGGTTGTTGAAAATGAAAGCGAACAACATCTGATGACGGCCTCTTGGGCCTTTCCAAC
>RGAJ01000565.1 GCA_009920225.1 Paracoccaceae bacterium | reverse complement strand
GAATGTCATGTTGACCCCCGGTCACCATAGCGCACAAGGCCTGATGCGCGATATGGGAACAGGGTTGTTGATCACGTCTTTGATCGGGTCAACCATAAATCCGAATACGGGTGATTATTCACGCGGCGCATCGGGGTTCTGGGTTGAAAATGGCGAAATCGCATATCCTGTCAATGAAATCACCATCGCTGGAAACCTGCGGGATATGTTGAAACGGATCATTCCTGCCAATGACGCCCGCCCCCACCTATCCCATGTGGTGCCATCGCTGTTGATCGAAGGAATGACGATTGCTGGAAGCTGATATCAGTCTTTTGAAACAAGCGGCCTATGAAGCCGCCGATATCGCAAAACATCACTGGCGGGGATCCTACCAAACTTGGGACAAGGCAGAGGGTGCAGGCCCTGTCACCGAAGCGGATTTGGCCATAGATGCGCAGCTGCGCACGACATTGCGTAGAGCACGGCCAGATTATGGTTGGCTGTCTGAGGAAACCGAAGACGATGCCGCCAGACTTGAGGCTGAGGAGTGCTTTATCATCGACCCGTTGGACGGGACCCGTAGTTTTATTGCAGGCGATTCCCATTGGGCGCATTCGCTTGCCATCGCGTCACATGGCGACATCCGTGCGGCGGTTGTTTATCTTCCGATCATTGATTTGATGTTTTGCGCGACGAAACACGGCGGGGCATTTTGCAATGATGCCCCCATCTCGGTTGCGACCTACGCCACAGCGGACGGGGCGAAAATTATGGGAGCCCGCCCTGCGTTTTCACCAGAGCATTGGAAACATGGTGCGGTACCGGACATAAATAAACGCTTTCGCCCCTCGCTTGCGTATCGGATGGCATTGATTGCACAAGGGCGATATGACGGGATGATCACGTTTCGGGATACATGGGAATGGGATATTGCCGCAGGATCCCTTTTGATCCAAGAGGCCGGCGGCATCGCATCGGATCGACATGGGATGCCGCTGATGTTTAACAACCGCCACCCCGCAACCAAGGGCGTGATCGCCGCAAACGCGACCTTGCACGCAGACCTTCG
>RGAJ01000564.1 GCA_009920225.1 Paracoccaceae bacterium | reverse complement strand
TCAAAAAGGATCTGTTTGCAAATCGGCCATCTGGATCGTCGGTCAAAAGCGCAAGCGATCCGATCAAAATCCAGACGTTGTGTTCCCGCGCCGCGGATTGGATCGCGGCAAGCGTCGGATCATCGGCTTGGGTGTGAAGAACAGCGCGCTGGTGCGTTCTGCTGCCCGAAATGATGTTCGTCACCTCGGGCGTTGCAATGAATGTTGCGTCGCCTTGAACGGCTTGGTCGATCATGCTCAAGGTTTCGACCAAGTTTTCAGTGGGATCATCGGTAGATGACAATTGCAGCGCCGCGACACGCATGATTAGGATGCCGATTTCAAAAGTGGGTCAAGCTTGCCCATGTCATCCAAAGCGTACAAGTCATCACATCCGCCGATATGTGAGCCGTCAATAAAGATTTGCGGTACAGTCCGCGCGCCGTTCGCGCGTTGGATCATGGCTTGTTTTTGCTCTGGTTGGCTGAATACGTTGATTTCATTGAATTCAGCGCCTTTGCGGGTCAAAAGATGTTTTGCGGCGTGGCAGTACCCGCAGAGGGGCGATGTATAGATATCGATCTTTGGCATTTTCGTGGTCCGTTCTGTTTCCCCCTATTTAATCGTTTCGATCGACACGCGCCAGTACTACAATGTTTACATCTGTCACACCTGCGTTACTCAGGCACTGTGCGGCTGCTCGCAATGTCGCCCCAGATGTCATCACATCATCCACCAAAACCACAGATCGCGTGGGTGCGGATACTTTTGCCTCGCATGCATTGGCCAATCGGTCATGATGTTCTTCATAACTTGCATGTTCCAATGGAATCGTATGGCGCGGCCGTGACAAAAGATCGGTACGCACCCCAAGATTTAGGTTGCGACCAACTTCGCGCGCAAGCAATTCGGCTTGGTTATACCGCCTGCTTAACTTGCGACGCCAATGTAAGGGGATGGGGCATAAAACCGTATCAGAGTCGACCAGAGATGTGATGCGCTGCGCCATCCAATATCCCGCGGGAATTGCGATTTCTTGGCGGTCCCCATGTTTGAACGCCAAGATCAATTTTCGTGTTTCACCCTTGTAAATAAGGGCG
>RGAJ01000563.1 GCA_009920225.1 Paracoccaceae bacterium | reverse complement strand
GATGACCAACACGGATGAAACCGCATTCGCGCAGAAACATCCAAAAGACGGTGAAAAGTTTTCCGACATGATCGCACTTGTCCGCCCCGATTGGGGATGCACGGTTTTTTCGGTCAAGGACGGCGAATTCCCCGACGACCTGTTCGCCTTTGACGGTGCTATTCTTACGGGCAGCCCCGCATCCGTCGGGGATGATGACCCATGGATTGGGAAGTTGATGGACCTGATCCGTGACGCGCACGATCGCAAATTCCCAATGTTTGGTGCCTGTTTCGGTCATCAAGCGATTTGCGTCGCGCTGGGCGGCACATTGGGGCGCAACCCGAACGGATGGGGGCATGGTGTCCTGCGCAATTGGGGTGTGGCACCTGTGCCTTGGGGGGATCAGATGGGCGAATTTTACCTGTATGGATCGCATATTGAACAGATCACCGAACCACCCAAAGGGGCCAAGGTTGTGACGGCAAGCGAAAGCTGTGACGTCGGTGGTATCGTGCTTGGCAATCATATCTTTACCACGCAACATCATCCCGAAATGACCCATGATTTCATCACTGCGTTGGTTGATGAATTGGCGGGTTACGTCGGACCAGATGCGACCCGATACGCGCGCACCCAATTGGCGGCACATCGGGTTGATATGCGGCTCTATTCTGGGGAAATTGCGCGATTTTTCGAACATGCTACCGCCCAATAATCCCGCGTTCGACCCAATCATCAAAGGTCGCCAAAACACGATCACAGAATTCGGGGTCGTTGATATGACACTCAAGTGTCACCAATTCCACATTTGACGGAACAGTGCGCGTCGTTTCATCGACAAACGCGGCCAAGCCATCGGGATCAGACAGCGGACCGCCGGCGCGGTCCCATTCATTGCACCCATGTGTCGGAAGGAAATAGGTCACAGGCCCCTTGGCCCCGGACAGTCGGTCACAAAAGGTGCGGGCAACCTGACGACGTTCATCGGCATCTAGCACGACAGAGGTCAGCAACCTGTTGTGCGCGTGGCTTTCACGGGAACTAAAGCGGTCTGGCATGTCCTGCCATCCAATCAAATCCACCAGATCATAGCACGC
>RGAJ01000562.1 GCA_009920225.1 Paracoccaceae bacterium | reverse complement strand
TGAAAAAATACCAATTGAAACGCGGTTTTCGCATCTTCGACGGTGACACGATAGGCACCCGACTTATTGCGCGCGGGTTTGTGCGATAAAACCTTGACCTTCAAGGTCAAAACACTTGGAAAATCAGCGCCTTGTACCGTGTCAACCAAACGCCTGTCGATGCCATTATGTGGCAAAGTCAGGATCAGATCGCGGGGACGTTCGACATTCAGACCTTGGAAATTCTGCGCAATCTTGGGGCCAACACCGTCCAACGATGTCAATTCCGCGAACAGCGGGTATAAAATTTCGGGCCGTGTGCTCATAACCCGTCGATCATGGCAAGCCACGCGTCTTCGTCAATTGTTTCAATGCCCAGCTCGTGGGCCTTTTTCGCCTTTGATCCCGCACCGGGTCCCGCGACCAACAGATCGGTTTTTGCGGAAACCGACCCTGCCACTTTGGCGCCCAAGCTTTCGGCGCGGGCTTTGGCCTCGGATCGGGACATGCGTTCCAATGTACCCGTGAAAACAACGGTTTTGCCAGCCACGGGGCTTCCGTCGGTTTTGGGTTTGGGCGCGTCTTGGATCGACAGATGCGCCATCAAACGATCAATGCCTGCGCGTTCGTGGCCATCGGCAAACGCAGCCAACAGCGAATTCGCCATCACTTCGCCCACGCCATCGATTGACAACAGCTCAGCATAGGCGTCCGATCCACGATCTTGGGCCAGATCAACCGCATGAAGGAACGCGTCCCACGTTGAATAATGAGTCGCGATAAGGTTTGCCGCAGCCTCACCCACATGACGAATACCCAATCCAAACACACATTTAGCAAATGGAATTGATCTTTTTTCATCAATCGCAGCAAAGAGATTGGTGGCACTTTTGTCGCCCCATCCATCGCGGTTTTTCAGACGCGCCAAATTCTTTGCATCACGGTCGCGCAGTGTGAAAATATCCGCAGGTTCGCGAATGGATAAAATCGGATCGTCAAAGAACATCTCGATCTGTTTTGCGCCCAATCCTTCGATATCAAATGCCTTGCGCGACACGAAATGTTTCAATCTTTCAATCGCTTGCGCGGGACAAATCAACC
>RGAJ01000561.1 GCA_009920225.1 Paracoccaceae bacterium | reverse complement strand
CCACGCAATCGGCATTGACAAAATTGCCAGAATTAGACGAATGGATTGATCCCGAATATAAAAAGGCGCAAAGTTGGATGGGTTGGGCCGATGCATTGCGTGCGGCCCATCGACCAACGTCGATCATGGAAACCGCGTTATCTGCACCAGCGCGGCAGCGTTTGGCCTATGACGAAATTTTTGCCCATCAAATCACCCTTGCACTGGCCCGAAATCAGTTGCGCAAAGCAAAAGGCATAGTGACGCAAGGGAACGGAGTATTCCGATCCAAGGTCTTGAAATCGCTTCCTTATACCCCGACCTCGGCGCAAATGCGCGCGATGGATGAAATTGCCGAGGATCTGGCAAAGCCCATAAAAATGAACCGTCTATTGCAAGGGGACGTCGGCGCGGGCAAGACCTTGGTCGCGTTCATGACGCTTTTGATTGCGGTCGAAGCAGGGGGACAAGGCGTGCTTATGGCGCCCACCGAAATCTTGGCGCGCCAGCATTTAGAGGCGTTGCAACCCTTGGCCGAAGACGCGGGTGTTGTCGTGGCCCTGTTAACAGGGCGTGACAAGGGGGCGGAACGGGCAGGAAAGCTGCGTGCATTGGCGCGTGGCGATATTCATATTCTGGTCGGGACACATGCCGTGTTTCAAAAGGATGTCGAATTTCGCGATCTGCGTTTGGCGGTCATCGATGAACAGCACCGCTTTGGCGTGCGGCAACGCTTGGAATTGGGGCAAAAAGGGCAGGCGGTTGACGTGTTGGTTATGACGGCCACACCTATTCCACGGTCTTTGGCCTTGGCACAATACGGCGATATGGATGTGTCCATTTTGGATGAAAAACCACCCGGTCGCAAACCGATCACCACGGTCACGGTCCCCAATACCCGCATTGACGAAGTGGTCCAAAAACTGCGTGATGCGATTGCGTTGGGCAAGCAGGCCTATTGGGTCTGTCCTTTGGTCGAAGAGAGCGAAGTGTTAGATTACACATCCGCCGAAGATCGGTTCAAGCGCCTGCGGGCGGCCTTGGGCGAAGGTGTCGTGGATTTGGTGCATGGTCAAATGCATCCAACAGAAAAAGACGCGG
>RGAJ01000057.1 GCA_009920225.1 Paracoccaceae bacterium | reverse complement strand
CCGCCAATTGCGTGCAAAACCATCGACGAAGGAAATTCCGATTATCTTGTTGACCGCACGCTCCGAAGACGCAGACAAGGTGCGCGGGCTAGAAATTGGCGCGGATGACTATGTCACGAAACCCTATTCACTGTCTGAATTGATGGCACGGATCAAAACACAACTGCGTCGACACCGTGGATCTTTGGTCGGGCAACAGTTGGTGTATGACGACATTATTCTGGATGCAACGGCACATCGTGTCTATCGCGATGGTGTTGAGATAAAGTTAGGCCCATTGGAATTTCGTCTCTTGTCGACATTCTTGGAAAAACAGGGCCGTGTTTTGTCCCGTGATCAATTGCTGGATGATGTGTGGGGGCGCGATATCTATGTCGACACCCGAACCGTCGATGTCCATGTCGGTCGCTTGCGCAAGGCGTTGGAGCGGGTAGCGGGAATCGAACCCGCGCGTTCAGCTTGGGAAGCTGACAGGCTACCATTACATCATACCCGCGCAAATTCCCGATACATCGGAAAGATGTGGTTGGTCAAGATAGAGAAACCACATCTTTCATCTTTGCAAAAATACTCAAAAATCCTGCCGTGCAAACCTTATTGGTCCCAGTTCGGCGGACGCTTTTCCAAGAAAGCGGCAATGCCTTCTTCGGTGTCACGATAGAGCATATTTTGCACCATCACGTCGCCTGTATACGCATAAGCATCTACCAACGACATTTCGGACTGCGCATAAAACGCCTCTTTGCCGATTTTCACTGCCGCGCCTAATTTTGCCGCAATTGTTTCGGCAAGCGCATGCGTTGCAGTCGACAAATCGTCATGGGCCACAACACGGTTGATCAGGCCCAATTCACGCGCACGGGTGGTGTCGATGAATTCACCTGTTGAAAGCATTTCAAAGGCAATCTTGCGCGGGATATTGCGCGACAGCGCAACCATGGGGGTTGAACAGAACAGGCCAATATTGACACCATTCACGCCAAAGCGTGTTCCTTCGGCGGCAACGGCCATATCACAGCTTGCCACCAACTGGCATCCTGCCGCCGTTGCGATGCCGTGCACTTGGGCGATCACAGGTTGGGGCAGGGCGCGGATGGACATCATCATTGCAGCGCAGCGATCAAACAGATCCTTGAAATACGCTTTCCCACCATCTTCGGCCTGACGGCCTGTGGTCATCTGTTTTAGGTCATGACCTGCGCAGAACACTTTGCCCTCGCCAGATAGGATCACAGCACGAATGGACGCGTCAGATTTGAGAGCATCAAATTCTGATTGCAGCGCTGCCAGCATTTCGTCAGAAAGCGCGTTTAAGCGTTCGGGCGAATTCAATTTTAAATGCGCAATTGCATTTGTGTCGTTACGTTCCAAAATTGCCATCTTGTCCTCCGCTAGATTTTCACAAAACATAGACACAAATCGAGCAGGGGAAAAGAATGCCGTTACGTTTCACCATCGCAGAATTGCAGAATTTTTTGGTTGATGTTTTTCCACAAGTCATTGACGACTTTGTGATCGAGGTCTTGGATGATGACATGACCCGCGTTCGGATGAAGATCTCTGACAAACATCTTCGGCCCGGGGGGACGGTGTCAGGACCCTCGATGTTCACATTGGCAGATTGTGCGATGTATATGGCCGTCTTGGCGCGTATTGGTCCACAGGCTTTAGCGGTGACCACGAACTGTTCCATCGACTTTATGCGAAAACCTGTTGCGAATACTGATATTATTGCAGAATGCCGCATTCACAAATTGGGGCGCGTCTTGGCGGTTGGGGATGCGTTGATTTATTCGGATGGCTTAGCTGTACCTGTCGCGCGGGCATCACTGACCTATTCCATTCCACCAGTTGCTGGATAACTGACCGCAATAAAAAATGCCCCACCGATTGGCGGGGCAGACATTTCTTTGATCTATCCTTGCGTTTATGACGCAGGTTTCTCTGCCGCGGGCGCGGCTTTTGCCTTGGCACCCACACTTAGCGGATCATCTTGACGCTGAACAGATCCCTCAAAATGGGCCCCGGATTCGATTGCGATGGTCTTGTGAATGATGTCGCCCTCAACCTTTGCCGTCGCTGTCAAACGCACTTTCAATCCGCGAACGCGACCAATCACGCGGCCGTTCACGACGATATCATCGGCAATCACTTCGCCTTTGATGGTGGCGGTTTCGCCGATCGTCAAAAGATGCGCGCGAATATCGCCTTCGACGACGCCTTCGACTTGGATATCGCCCGTTGTTTTGATGTTGCCTGTGACATGAAGGTCAGCAGACAAAACAGATGCCGCGGGTTTGGGTTTTGGCGATGAGCTAGGCATCACAGGTTTTTCACTTACTGCTGGGATGGCAGGCTTTGCTGCCTCCTCTTTTGGTGCAGGGTCGTTGATTTTGCTTTTAGAAAACATCATGTCCAGCCTCTAGGTATTTCATTGGATTAATCGCATTCCCATTAATACGGATTTCGTAGTGTAAATGCGTTCCAGTTGATCGTCCAGTATTTCCCATATCACCGATCCGTTCCCCGCGCGAGACTTTTTGTCCGATATTTACGCGAATTTTCGACAGATGGCCGAAACGGGTTTCATAACCAAACTCATGTCTGATTTTTATCAACCGCCCATAGCCCGATGCCCAACCTGCGTGAACGACGACACCATCCGCGCTTGCGTAAATCGGCGTACCGTGGGGGGCTGCGAAATCGGTTCCGTAATGCATGCGGCCCCAACGACGCCCATAACCAGACGTATAGCGATAGGCGCTTTTCAAAGGGTTGGCGAAGGGAATTTTTTCGACCGCGATGCGATAGATGTTCATTTCATCCAAATCATTCAAGATCGCATTTGCCCGCAGTTCTTCCATCGTGGGATCGCTTCCATGTGACGACAGTTTTGTCATCGGACCGCCATATCCAGAATATCCTTTGCGGATCACATCAATAATCGTATCGGGGTTTTTACCAACCGCGCGGAACATTTTGTTCAACGGCTCGATCGAGACGGTCATCGCCTCTTCGATTTGACGAAAGATCTGTTCATTGCGCTCTTCGGTCAAACGCAGTTCCATTTCGATCTCATTGACCTTGTCCAAGGCAGCTTGGGCTTCTCTTTCCAATCGGTCGCGTTCTGATGCCGTATCATTTAACGTTTTAGTCAGAAAACTCAGTTGGTCAGAGTTTGCGCCCGAATTCGATTGGTTTAATTGCGCAACCAATTCGGGATTGTCGGATTTCAAAATCGAAAGCTCTTGTTTTGCGGCATTGCTGTCTTGTAAGACACGGCGCATTTTGGTTTGGGTTGTTTCCAATGCGGCGATCAATTCACGCCGCTTTAGATCGGCGTCCAGCAATTCAGTTTGCATGATCGACACTTGTTCAAGGGCTTCGTCAAATCGACGCTGCGCCTTGGTGGCTTCTTCGGCACGAATATCGCGTTCTTGCGACATATAATTAAGCCGTTGTTGATAAGATTCCTGATCGCGCAGCGCTTGTTCACGGAAATTTCCAGCGCCAATATTGTCCATCACCAATATCGATGTGGCGATGATGACCCAAGCCAAAAGAGAGGCGAGCACAAAAAACACAGAGGCTTGTACAGAAGGACGCAAGCGAATGAAACGCGTGTCTTCGTCAGATTTCAAGAACACACGCCGTTCTGGAAAATAGCGCGACCAAAAACGATCAATGCGTTGTGTAATGCGTTGTCTCACTCAGACGTCCCCGTGTCTCATCCCATGTTGGCACATTGGGTACCGTCCAATGTTCTGTTGTGCAACAATTTTAAACGCTCATGTGCGGAAAATGGCCCACGCAGGGGCCATTTGCGATTTACAACCGCACCCCCATTTGATCCGCAAGCGGCCAATAAAAATCGGGCGGAAGGCCTGCATCGGCCCGTTTTTCTTCGTTAAAGGGGGGCTTTAGCGCCCCGCGAAAGTATTTGCGAACAAGGTCATGAAACACATCTTTTGGGTCCAAATTGTCCCGTCCACACAGGAAATTAAACCATTTGGAACCATACGCGACATGCGCAACCTCTTCGGCGTAAATCACATTCAATGCGTCAACGGCTTGTGTCACGCCTGCTTTTTCAAAAAGCTCAATCATGCCGGGGGTAACATCCAAACCGCGCGCCTCAAGAACCATGGGAACAACCGCAAGACGCCCCAAAAGATCGTCGCGGGTGTCTTCTGCGGCTTGCCACATGAAGGCATGCGCTGGCAAGGCACCATAAAAGCTCCCCATTGATTCAAGGCAATCACAGACAAGGTTATAGTGTTTGCTTTCTTCGGCTGCGGATTTGACCCAATCATCATAAAAACCAATGGGCATTTTGATGTGGCCGAACCGTGCAATGATATCCCAATGCAAATCAACCGCGTTCAATTCGATATGTGCGACCGCATGCAGCAAGGCAATGCGCCCCGCTTGCGACCCCGTTCTGCGCCGTGGCACATCACGCGGTGACAGCAATTCAGGCTTGTCAGGGCGCGCGGGGTGCAAGGGCGGGGTTGATGTTCCAATGGCAATATAGGTTCCTGCTGCACGCGCCGCAAACCATAGTTCTGCATAGGTTTTGGACAGTGCGGTTTTTTCCCTCCCGTCTTTGGTGTTCAAGACGGCAGTTGCCATTTCTGTTAGCGTCGTTGGTGTCACAGGTTTTTTGCCGCTTCTAATACATCTTCAACATGTCCGGGTACTTTGACCTTGCGCCATTCGCGCTGCACATGTCCGTTACCATCAATTAGAAATGTTGACCGTTCGATGCCCATATATGTTTTGCCATACATAGATTTTTCGGCCCAAACGCCAAAATCTTCGCAAACGGTGCCATTTTCATCCGATAACAAGATCACGTTCAGGTTTTGCTTTTCGATGAATTTTTCATGCGACTTGACCGAATCCTTGGAAACACCAACCAGTGTCACACCAAATTTTGCAAACTCTTCTGCAGCTTCGGTAAATCCAATCGCTTCTTTTGTGCAGCCGGGCGTGTTATCTTTGGGATAAAAGAACAAAACCACTTTGTTTGGGCGCAAATCCGCAATATTCAGCGTTTCACCGCCGTCACGTGGCAATTCGACTGTCGGTGCTAGATAAGGTAAAGATGACACTGTATTATCCTTTCACTGGAATAGGGTACCGTCCTAATCTAATGTGACAGAAGAAAATTAAAAGAGAAAGTTCACAGATTTGGTAAAGCGCGTCGTCACAGCGATGGTCTGGTTACGAAAGCATCCGATTGTCCGAGCAATTTTGGGAACATCGGTGGCGTTATGCGTGACGTTGATATTGGTGGGCGGCGCCTTTGTCTTGGTGATGAAGGGGCGTGATCTGCGGGTGCCGCAAATCGTCCAAGACCGCATCGCGGTGGAATTTAAATCTTTGATCCCACATGTTGATATAGATTTTAGCGACATAACAGTCGGGCTTAGTGACACGTGGCAGCCACAATTTGACTTTAACCAAGTGTCATTGTCGCAAAATGGCAATCCCGCCTTTGTCAATCTGGGGGCCATCAAGACGCAGATGGCGCTTGACGACATCTTGCGCGGGGATTTCAGGGTCTCGACCCTAAGCATTGACGGCGCAAATATCGCGGTACGCCGATCCGAAACGGGCGAGGTGACGCTTCGTTTTGGTGCGCTGAACACTGATAACACAAAAAGTTTTGATTTACTCGCGGTTTTAGACAGTATTGATACCGCTGCAAACCGCGTTGAACTGTCCCGATTTGAACGGTTCGATCTGTTTGGTTTGACGCTGCAATATGATGACATGCTATCTGACCAAGCGTTTATCGTGGATGGCGCGCGCTTTAGTTTATCGCGCGAGAACAATGTTATCCTGATGCGGTCTGACCTTGCGTTACTGAATGGTGGTGCGGGGGTATCAACGCTTGCGTTGAATTACAAAAGCGCGATTGGAACACGTGCGGCCGAATTTGGCGTTTTGTTGACCGATATGCCCGCCGAAACCTTGGCCAGCCAATCCAAGGTTTTGGAATGGCTTGATCCGTTGCAGGCAACCATTTCGGGCGCGCTGCGGTCTGGGCTGACGGATGCGGGGCAATTGACGCAAATCAATGGCACCTTGCAAATCTCATCAGGCTTTGTTCGACCAAATGACACCGTGCGCCCCATTCCATTTGATGGCGCACAGACGTATTTCGCCTTTGATCCCAAGAACCAAGAAATCCGATTTACCGATATTTCGGTGAAAAGCCGCGATGTGACCGTGTCTGCGACGGGCTATTCCACCATTCGAACCGACCCATCAGGCAACACGCAGTTTACGGGCCAGCTCCAAGTGTCGAAATTGGATGCAAATCCGTTCGGCCTTTTCCCCAGCCCCATCACCACATCGAAAGCCAGCGCTGATTTTCGTCTGTCGCTCGATCCGTTTTTGGTGGAATTGCCGCAGATATTTATCCAAGATCAACGCAGCCAATCCCATGTCATTGCCCAAGGCGATCTACGGGCGGATGCGGCAGGCTGGAACATCGGGCTTAGCGCATCGGTGCCACGCGTTTCGATCGACACAGTCATGGGATATTGGCCCGAAGCGTTCAAAGACAAACCGCGTACATGGGTTGCGCAAAATATCAAAGAGGGCGTGCTGGAAGACGTGTCCTTTTCGATGCGGGCAAAAAACCAAGAACGCCCAGAGGCAGCGATCAGTTTTTCATTTTCGGACACATCGTTTTTGTTCATGCCTGATATGCCTTTGGTCACAGGCGCACGCGGTATATTTGCCTCCCAAGACTACCGTACCTCTGTCGTTTTGCACGCAGGGCAAATCGCGCAAGATGTCAGCGCACCGATCGATTTGGCGGGAACAAGCTTTGTCATTCCTGATTCTCGCATCAAACCGAGCCCCGCATGGACCGAAGTTTCTGCAAAAGGGCAGATCCCTGATATTTTGAAAACTTTGAATAACAAACCATTCATCGTTTTAGACAGGTTGAAGCGTGACGCTAATTTCGTCTCTGGTTTTGCAACGGCCAGCGCGCGGGCGGATTTTATATTGAAACAGGGGCTGAAGCCGAACGAAGTGTCCTATCGCGTGATGGCAGATTTACGCGATGTGACATCTGACACGCTTGTTCCAAATCGGTCATTGGCGGCAAATATTCTGGCCCTATCGATTGAAAAAGACGTGCTTTCCATTTCGGGGACCGCGTCTTTGAACGATGTGGCAGGACAGGGGGAATTTACCGCCTATCTCGGGCCAACCTATCAGGATCGCGCAGGTGAGCTGAGCGTCAATGCGACCGTGGGCCGTGATGATTTGGCCGCATTGGGCATTTCATTGCCGGTATGGTTGGTGTCGGGGCAAACCCCTGTTGCGTTTTTGGCGCAATTTCCAAAAGGGGTTGCCCCAAACTATACTGCGACATCTTCGCTTGTCGGGGCAGAGCTGCGTGTTCCGCAAATGTCATGGTCAAAGCCAAAATCATCCAAGGCAAATTTTATCGCAGAAGGGCAATTTGACGGCGTCAATGTTCTAAAGCGTCTTGAGTTTTCGGGCGCGGGCGCATCCCTTTCTGGTAAGGGGGCGTTTCAATCAAACAAGTTTCAAAAACTGGTCCTTGATCGCATCGAAATTGGCCCAGCGTTTCGAGGCAGCCTAGAAATCGCACAAAACGGTGCAATTGCGGTTACGGGTGGACGTTCTGATCTATCTGCGTTCTTAAAACGGTTCAACGCTGGATCGGGAACTGCGTCGTCAGGTGGAGAAACCAAAGTTCGCTTGGATCGTTTGGATGTAACCGACAAGGTTCATGTTCGGAATTTGGACCTATCGCTCAATGCGTCGAACCGTGGGTCATTTACCGGTCTTGTGAATGGTGATGCTGCCATATCGGGGCGCATTGGGCGTCAAAACGGCAATATGTCTGTCACAATCACGTCTCGAAATGCGGGCAAAGCATTGGTGTCCGCGGGCGCGATGAAGCGGGCATCCGGTGGCACATTGGAATTGGGAATCACAGGAACAGGTCGATCCGGTGAATTTGACGGAGTGTTGTCAGTGCGCAATGTACGCATTCAAAACGCCCCCGTATTGATTGAACTGTTAAACGCAATTAGCGTTGTGGGATTGCTGGATCAATTGACGGGGGGCGGTTTGGTTGCAAATGAAATCAACGCAAAATTCCGGTCAAATGCTCAGCAAATCATCGTCGAAAATGCATCCATGTTTGGACCGTCTCTGGGTATTACCGTGGACGGCTTTTACAATAAATCTAATACATCCATGGATTTCCAAGGTGTCTTGTCGCCACTCTATGTATTGAATGGGATTGGATCTATTTTTTCGAAAAAGGGCGAAGGGTTTATTGGATTTAACTTTAACATCGATGGCGTTGCTGATAAGCCCACCGTCAGCGTCAATCCTTTGTCGATCTTTACGCCAGCGATGTTTCGCGACATCTTTCGCCGTCCACCTCCTAAATTGGAATAAAACATGCAGTTGTCTGATTTTGATTTCGATCTTCCACAGGAATTGATCGCCACACGGCCTGTGTCACCGCGATCATCTGCGCGGATGCTGGTGGCCCGAAATGGCGGGATAGAAGATAAGATCGTGCGCGATTTGGTGGATGTCTTGAACCCAGGTGATCTGTTGGTGATCTTGTAGATCAAGATGCCCGGGAGACCTGCGATGAAGAACCAGAAAGCGGGGGCGACGA
>RGAJ01000560.1 GCA_009920225.1 Paracoccaceae bacterium | reverse complement strand
ATCGGAAACCACTTGGGCGGCAGAGGTCGCATAAAGCGTCGTGCCATCGACACCGCCAAAGGCGGGGCAGGTCATGGCCTGTGCGGGCGTGTCGATTTGGTGCAATTGCCGACCATCCGGCGCATGACAGGTGATTTTGAAATGCCCATAATGCGCAATCCAGATATTGCCCTCTGCATCAACGACGGCCCCGTCGGGGCGATAGGTGTCCTCGGGCATTTGCAGAAACGGTTCTGGATCACCCACGGGCCAACCTGTTTTGGGGTCCAAAGCTTGGCGCAGGACAACGCCTTTGGGGGTATCGGTCAGATAGGCACATGATCCGTCGGGCGCAAAACATTGCGCGTTGGGGATGGTCCACGGGGTGTAAAGCGTGCGCAGTTCGCCACGATAATAGCGATAGATCGCGCCTGCATCGGGTTCCAACCCTTTGCCCATCGTCCCAATCCAAAAGCCCCCCCAAGGATCGGCGCGACCATCGTTCGACCGTGTGATCGGGTTATCGGCCTCAAGCGCGCAAATCACATCATGTGCGCCCGTTTCGATATTGAAATGCAGCAACGCCCTTTCATGCGCCACCATCAGATGATCGCGGTCGATCCATCCCGCTGCGGTGACATGCCCGTCAAAGCGCCATTCACGACGCGCCCCATCCGATTTTGCGTAGAGCATGCAAGTGTTGATATCGAACCAAAACAACTCACCCCGTTCGGGATGCCACAGCGGGCCTTCGCCCAAGCTGCAATTTACATCATCAAAAATCTCGACCTTCATGACAAAAGCCCCCTTTGTGCCAAATTCTTCATCAATGCGCTGGTGCCAAATGTCCATTCGGGACATTCGGTCGACAAACGCACGGTGTTTTCCAACCGCCCCAAGGTGGGTTCCGAAATGACAACGCGATCACCCACCTTGTGCGTAAATCCCTGTCCAACCGCATCGCGATCTTGGATCGGGGCGAAGAGCGTCCCAAGGAACAGGAAAAACCCATCGGGATATTGGTGATGGCGGCCAATGGTTTGGGCAACAATCGACGCCGGCTTGCGGCTTATTTTGTTCATCAAGGATGACCCTTGCATG
>RGAJ01000559.1 GCA_009920225.1 Paracoccaceae bacterium | reverse complement strand
AAACGGCGACACGAATGCCGCCGTTCAGGTGTTGAGATAGCTTCGTATTGTTTTTATGGTTATTGCTAAATCTCGACGTGTGTTTTTAGTTTTTAACGTCAGCTAATGAGCTGAAGTAATCCCCTTTGTCCTTGATTGGCTTGCGCCAACATTGCTGTTGCGGCCTGCTGTAGAATTTGGTTCTTTGCCAAATGCGCCGTCTCCATTGAGAAGTTGACGTCATTGACCGTGTTATAACCAAGCTCATATTGGGCAGTAAGATCAGTGGTATAATTCACCGCGCTCTCCAAGGCCGCATATTGCGATCCAGCCTCGACACGCGCGGTATTCAATTTGCCCTGAATATCCTCCAAGATCTTTGTCACTTTATCAGTGTCACCGGAACCGTCAGAGGCTTTGACAGCCGTTCCAGTTAAGTAGCCGCCGCCGGCACCCGCCGTCTTTAGTTCTGTATAGGTGTATGCACCATCGTCAGCAGGGTCAATGAGAGTTGATGATCCACCCGCGTCATTTCCGCGATTTGCATCGGTCTCATAATCAATTTTTGTCTTGTTGACATAGAGCTTTTCATATTCGTCTGAGATCGTGACGTTTCCGAGGCCAAACGACATCTCCGCACCACGTCCACCGAGGGAAACAACTTCCTCACCCGCGGTATCCGTGAATAAGCTCTTGCCTTTATAAGTCGCAGTTTCAAGCAAACGGTTCAGTTCAACTGCGATTGCCTCGAATTCGGCATCAATCGCATCACTGTCATCACTGGTGTTTGTGTCATTTGCCGCAAGCACCGCCAGCTCTTGCAATCTCGCAACCAAGCCTGAGGCTGAATCCAACACGCGCATGCCAGTCTCAAGGTATCCCATGACGACTTGCGCCCCCTTGATACCCGCCTTTGTCCCAACAAAGTCCAGCCGGAATGTATCCGCCATCGCAACATACGAAGATCTATCACCCGCATTCGCGTTGGCTTTACCTGTGGCCAATCTCTCCATACTCTTACTGACTTCATTATTAGCCCGAGACAGGGACGTCTCAACCTTATAGAAGGCCGTCGTAGCGCCAATATTTGCCATCTCTTGT
>RGAJ01000558.1 GCA_009920225.1 Paracoccaceae bacterium | reverse complement strand
ACACGACCAACGTGCCAACGAAACCTATTACCAACGCTATGTCGATCAGCAGGTCGCACGTGGATTAATGCGCCAAGACGGCGGCGGACCTGACACCCCTTTTGACATCGACGATGTATTGCAAAGCTTTGAACAGCTTGCTTTTTATGATGAATACGCCCGCAGCGGCACCTATGACCGCAGCGCCCCGACTCAAGTCACACTGGCCCGTTGGGAAACCCCCATTCGCTTCAACCTGTTTTATGGCCACACCGTGTCACAGGCGGAACAACGCCGCCTAGACTCTGAAATCGCCGCCTATACCAAGCGGCTGCACCGTTTGACGCAACATCCCATGACGATCACACAACGCGGCGGAAACTTTGACGTGTTGATGATGGGCCATGATGATACACCTGAAATCGACGCTTATTTTGCCGAACGCCGTGGGGTCATTGGCCCCGAGGCGCAACGCGTCATCGCATCCATGCCACGTGATATTCATTGTATTGTGATGGCCTTTTCCAATGCGCCATCCGGGGCCTATAGCCACGCAATCGCAGTGATCCGCACCGACACGCCCGATTTGTTAAAAACCGCCTGCATTCACGAAGAATTGGCGCAGGGCTTGGGGCTGGCCAATGACAGCCCGCGCGCGCGGCCATCGATCTTTAACGATGATGATGAATTTGCCACCCTGACCACGATGGATGGGCTCATGCTTGAAATCTTGTACGATGACAGGCTCTATTCCGGCATGACGCTGGATCAGGCACGCCCCCTTCTGCGCCAGATTGGCGACGACCTAAACCGCCCCAACAGTTGACCGAAAGGAATTGAACCATGGGAATTTTCGATTTTTTAACGGGTGAATTTATTGATGTCATCCATTGGGTGGATGACACCCGCGACACGATGGTGTGGCGGTTCGAACGCGAAGGGCACGAAATCAAATACGGCGCCAAACTTACCGTGCGCGAAGGCCAATCCGCAGTGTTCATTCACGAAGGGCAGCTTGCCGACGTGTTTACGCCCGGATTATACATGTTAGAAACCAATAACATGCCGATCATGACCACCCTAAACCATTGGGATCACGGTT
>RGAJ01000557.1 GCA_009920225.1 Paracoccaceae bacterium | reverse complement strand
CGCTCCAATAAAAAAGACCTCCCCACTGGGGAGGTTTTTTTATTTGAATATCCGCCCTGTCCATGATCACCTAGGCGCAGAGAACTCATTGTGCGCAAGGTCCAAAATCATGACAGTCACCGTTTATTCCCCGCCCGCCTCGTCCATTACAGATGCCGATCTATCGGCATGGGCTGCGATCCCTGTTTCCATTGCGGTCGATCTTGCGCCTGAGTCACAGATTGACCCCGCACTGCGCCCAATACGCCCTGCCGGTCAACAGCCGCGTTTGATCGGGCGTGCGGTGATTGCCGCCTGTGAGACGCCAGATTTCGGCGCCGTTTTGCACGCACTAGATCATGTGCAGGCGGGCGATGTGTTGGTTATCGCGACCAACGGTATTATCAGTCACGCGATGATTGGCGAAATTCTATGTGGTCATCTGCGCGACAAAGGGGCCGCTGGTGTGATTTGTGATGGTGCGGTGCGCGATGTGGAAAGCTTGGCAGGATGGGACGACTTTTCGGTGTATTCCCGTGCGATCACACCACGCGGACCCGACGGCGCATCCGCAGGCGCGGTGCAATGCGCAACCCCCTTTGGCGGGATCACCATTACGCCGGGTGATTTGATTATGGGGGATGACGATGGTTTGATCGCGCTGTCCCCTGCCCGCGCAAAAGAAATCTTACCAAAGGCTGTCGAAAAGTTGGCGATGGAAGAGCATTGGATTTCGCAATTAAAGTCAGGCATTGCAGTAACCGAGGTTTTTGGGCTAGAGCCTGCGGATAAAATCTAAAACAGGCATCCCTATGACACAGAATGATGATTCCCCGCGCGGCTTGGCCTTTGCGATTACGGCCTATGTGCTTTGGGGGGGATTGCCGCTGTATCTTAAGGCGTTGTCACATGTCCCCGCGATTGAGGTTGTGGCCCATCGAATCCTGTGGTCTGTTCCGGTGGCCGCGTTGATCTTGGCAGTCTTGGGGCGCACAAATGACATTCGCATCGCGCTGCGCTCGCCCAAAATGTTGGCAATGGGCATGTTGACTGCGGTTTTGATTTCCATCAACTGGCTGACATATGTGTATGCGATTGCCAC
>RGAJ01000556.1 GCA_009920225.1 Paracoccaceae bacterium | reverse complement strand
GCTGCAATTTCTATCATCATCGCATTCGCCACAGGCCGCATGCGGCTGTCTGATCTGCGCCGCGTCATTATTGAAACAGCTTATACATCGGTCGCGCTTTATACCGTTCTTTTTGGAGCGCTGATGTTGTCAAAGCTCTTAACCATGACGGGTTTGGCTATGGGTGTTTTGGCTATGGTGCAATCCACGGGGCTTGAGGGCATTGCATTGATCTGTTGCATCCTTTTGGTCTTTTTGGTTTTGGGATGCGTGATGGATTCAATGGCGATCATCTTGATCTTTGTGCCGCTCTTCGCGCCGATTGTTGTGGCCCAAGGGTATGATTTGGTCTGGTTTGGGGTCATTGTGGTTGTCGCGACCGAAATCGCCATGATCACCCCGCCCATTGGCATGAATGTCTTTGTTTTAAAAGCGGTCCTGCCCGATGTTAAAATTCAGGCCATCTTCAAGGGTTTGATACCCTTTATCGCGGCGGATACAATCCGATTGGCGGTCTTGGTTCTGGTGCCGGGCCTATCGTTGTGGTTGGGGTCCACACTCTAAGACCCCAACTTTGACAATGATTTGCGTGGGTTAGCGCATTACAAACGGGTTTGCCATCGGTGCGTTTGACGTGTTGATCCATGTGGTTTTGGTGCGCGTGTAATCCAAGATAGCCTCTTGCCCCGCTTCGCGGCCATATCCTGATTGGTTTAATCCACCAAATGGAGCGATGGGGGAAATCGCGCGATAGGTATTGTGTACATAGTGGCCCAACATGGGTCGCGTCATCCAAGGGATCGCCCACAACAATGTGGGATGCTTTTTCACGGATGCGTTCAATCAGCTTGGCCAAGATTGACCGATGAATGATCCCACGTGATCCCGCAACACAAGATTGGCCAGACGCCCCGAAATTTGCCGCAATCAATCCGTTTGCCGCACTGTCTAGATCTGCATCATCAAACACAATGATAGGTGATTTTCCACCAAGCTCTAACGTCGTCACGGCAAAGTTTTCCGCCGAATTGCGGACCACATGACGGGCCGTGTTTGGTCCGCCCGTAAAGGCGATGCGATCCACATCGGGGTGGCGCGTTAACGGAAT
>RGAJ01000555.1 GCA_009920225.1 Paracoccaceae bacterium | reverse complement strand
GTTTCATAGTCTCTCCATTTTGCATGCGGAGAGTAAGTAGCATAACGCAAACCTTCCCTCCGCCGGTTTTAACCGGATCAGGTTCAACGGGTCCGCATATGCGTCTCAGCCAATCAAGGCACCCCGAGGTAAGCGTGAACTTATATCATTTGATAAAAAGCGCAATAGGTCGATTGACCAAACGCGCTGGCCCAAATCGCGCGGGAACAAGGGCCGCAGGCCCGCCCGCGCATCGCCTGCCCGTCCCGAAGGGCTGGCGATTTTGATACGCATCAAGCCGCAAACCGCTTTTTCGGATTTTGCACGATAAACTGCGCCGATCCCCGCAAACTTCGCCACCCCACGGGCAGGTGATGCGCGGGTTGGGAAATATCCCATTTGCACCGACGTAATACCGACGTTATACCGACGTGATACAGATACCGATCGGAGCGTAAAAATGAGCCTTAATACATTCGGACATCTCTTCCGTGTGACCACATGGGGCGAAAGCCATGGGCCCGCTTTGGGGGCGACGGTGGACGGCTGTCCGCCCAATGTTCCGATTGATGCCGCCGCGCTACAGCATTGGTTGGACAAACGCAAACCGGGGCAAAATAAATTCACCACCCAGCGGCGCGAACCCGATGAGGTTGAGATTTTGTCAGGTGTGTTTGACGGCAAATCAACCGGCACCCCGATCCAGTTGATGATCCGCAATACCGATCAACGGTCCAAGGATTATGGCAATATCTCGGAAACGTTTCGTCCGGGGCATGCGGACATAACCTATTGGCAGAAGTACGGAATTCGCGATTATCGCGGCGGCGGCCGGTCTTCGGCCCGTGAAACCGCGGCCCGCGTTGCGGCGGGTGGTGTCGCGCGTGAGGCGATCAAAACCTTGGTCCCGAATGTTGAGATCAAGGGATATATGACCCAGATCGGGCCGCATAAAATCAACCGGGATAATTTTGACTGGGACCAGATTGAACAAAACGAATTCTGGACCCCGGATGCGCAAGCGGCCAAGGATTGGGCGGCGTATTTGGATGACATTCGCAAGGCGCATAATTCGGTGGGCGCCGTGATCGAAGTGGTCGCCCGCAACGTCCCC
>RGAJ01000554.1 GCA_009920225.1 Paracoccaceae bacterium | reverse complement strand
TATGGAGGGGGATCTAATCGGGTTTCACGGACAAACCTTGGCCCATGATCCGCGGGGACGCGGCACGCACCAATTGGGCGATGCAGATGCGATTGCCACCCTGTGCGCGATGGTGGCCGCGTCCGTGTCCGTGGCGTTTGAATTTGCGCCTCGTGCGCCGTCGCGGTTGTTGGTCACAGGTGGCGGACGGCATAACCCCGTCATGATGCAGATGATCGCCGCAGGTGTTGAGTGCCCTGTGCACCCAATCGAAGCGGTGGGTTTGGATGGTGATATGCTTGAGGCGCAGGCCTTTGCATATCTTGCTGTTCGTGTGGCGCGTGGGTTGCCGACATCATGCCCGTCGACCACGGGCGTGCGTGCGGCGATTGGCGGTGGGATCATTTCCTATCCCGCTGGAATGTAACATCACGACTTGGCCCGCTGGGGCCGATGTGGTGTTAGGCGCTGCAGCTTGCGCCGCCTAAAACGCAAAACTTGGCACAATGGGGATGGTTTAATTGTACGGGTTTTTCCGCTTCGGCCAGCGTTTCGCCCATTTCAAACTGGGGATCATAGGCCAACAGCGTACAGGCCAAAACCGCAGGCTTTCCCGCGCCTTTGCGCCGTACAACCATGCGTGAGGATGCGCACATCGGGCTGTCGGGCGCTTTGCCCAAGATATCCCAACATGCGGTGGTGATTTCTGGAACTTCGACCATTTCATCCATTTCAGGGAACAAAACCGTCACCGCGGGGTTATTGGCATCAATGTCAAACCCTTCACGATCAAACAAGGCGGCATAGCCCGCACGGCTGTCTGCGTCGCTTTCGCCCCAAACAGTGCGCCCCGCCACAGCCATTTTAAGACCATGATCGCGCAGCCACCGCATCCCAATCAGTGATTTTTCAAAACTGCCTTCGCCGCGTTCTTTGTCGTGCAGCTCGGCCGACCAATGATCCAGCGATATGCGCAGCGTCAAACGGTCGCAGAATTCAGACTGCAACGCTGTCAATCCCGCTTTGACCGTTTTGCGCATCATGGGCAACATCGCGTTTGTTAAGATCAACACACGATATCCGCGTTCCAAGCTGTCGCGTGCCATATCAATCATATCTGC
>RGAJ01000553.1 GCA_009920225.1 Paracoccaceae bacterium | reverse complement strand
GATGTCAATTCGTCGCGTTCCAGCATGACGACATCGGTCCACCCCAACTTTGTCAGGTGATACAAGATCGAACACCCAATGACGCCGCCGCCAATAACCACCGCCTGTGCATGTGTTTTCATGTCAAAAACCTCGTTGTTTGGGCAGAGATTAGCGGCTCTATCTTGCGATGATGTTCCAAAGACGACATGTTTCGTCGTCGGGACTATACCGCATAGAATTTCTAACGCGCCTTGAAAAAGCCTCCCAAGATGCCGCGGATGATCCGCTGTCCTGTTGTGCCAGACAGTTCCTTGACCAACGCCTGCCCCAGCGCCTCGCCCAGTGTTTCGGGTTTTTTGCTACGTCGTGATGCGGTTGATGACAGGGTTCGCGATGCCACTTTGGACCCGGAATATCGCCGCGCAGCGTTGAATTCGCGGGGATCCGCGTTTGGCACGTGGTCGGGCTGTTCGGCGGCTGTTGCGGCCCGATTTGCGCGATCCCGCAGGATTTCATGCGCCGAGAGCCGATCAATCGGTGTTTCATACTTGCCCGCAACAGGGGATGCGGCCATGACAGATGCGCGTTCTTGTGACGTGATTGGTCCCAACTACGATGACGGGGGACGAATCAAGGTGCGTTCAACCACCCCCGGCACACCTTTTTTCAAAAGAAACGATGTGACGGCTTCGCCCACGCCGACCTCAAGAATCGCTTTTGTGGTATCGAAATTTGGGTTGGTTCGATAGGTGTCTGCAGCCAAGCGCAGCGCCTTTTGATCCATTGCAGTATAGGCACGCAAGGCATGCTGCACGCGATTGCCCAGCTGGCCCAAGATATCTTCGGGAATATCTGTCGGGCTTTGGGTGACAAAATACACGCCAACCCCCTTGGACCGGATCAAACGCGCGACTTGCTCAACCTTGTCAATCAAGGCCTTTGGCGCATCATCAAACAGTAAATGCGCCTCGTCAAAGAAAAAGACCAGTTTCGGTTTGTCAGGATCCCCGACTTCTGGAAGGGTTTCAAACAACTCTGACAGCAGCCACAATAGAAATGACGCATATAATCTGGGGCTTGCCATCAATTTATCGGCGGCAAGAATATTTACATATCCATGGCCTGC
>RGAJ01000552.1 GCA_009920225.1 Paracoccaceae bacterium | reverse complement strand
AAAGCCCCTCGGGCAAACCTTCGGCCACGCCGATACGGGCAGCCATGGCCTCACAGTTGGGAACCACATCTGCCTTGGCTGCAAATGTGTTGAAAGTCGCGAATGAAAGCGCGAAAAACGCCAAAATATTTATCCTAAGTAATACGTTGGCCAATCTCAAAACGTCACTCCAGTTTTTCATACAGTCCAACTTGCAAAAACTGCGCCATGGTAATTTTGCGCCAATAGTTTGACTCTCAGTTACAATCGGCTCGGATTTTGAAAGGGCATCCCATATTTTTGTTATCAACGAGGAGTGGATCGTGCTTAAAAAAATTGGAACTGGGCTGTTATATGTTGGGCCGCCTTCTTTCATTTTCGGAATCTTTGCTGCTGGCCACATGACACTGGCACCGCAAACCAATCGCCTCGAAAACTATCGCATCGAGAACGGGCTGATTTCCCCGCCCGAACCCAGAGCCGAGCATGCCAACGAAGCCGATCAAATAGCCAAAGATGAAACCGTCGAGCGTGATGTGGAGGGGCGCATTATTCCCCCGGCTTACCGTTATTTCAGTTTCACAATGCCATTCTCGGCCAATATCGGCACGACAAGGCGGCTTTTCAGCATGGAGGTGTCCGTATCGGTCTTCGGCTCTCCATTCGTCGGCGACACGAATATCTTACGGCTTCAAGAATTGGAGGCGCAATTACGACCTGTCGTCTTGGAACAGATGCAAGGAATGACCGAAGACGAAATCCGCGATCCCGCTGTGCGCAAGCAACTCGCCTTGCGAATCCGCGATGCACTGAACGCGACCTTCGCGTCGCTTGGCGAAAATATTGAACTTGAAGCTGCGATGATCACATCGGTGGTCCTGACGTAACGCGTCACGATGGCACGGGATTTGCAGATTTTTTTGACGACATTGCCAAAGGGACGCCAAATGAACATGAACGCTCATCCGACCAAGCCCCGCGCTCCCAAAAGAAAGAATCCCGAGCAATTATCGATCCAGATCGGGTTATTCGACGACAACGAACACCAGGATATCTATCGGGTAGTTCCGCTTGTGCACTTTCTGAACGAGCTGCACGATCTGCCAACTCCGCAGCGCTGACCCCTGCTG
>RGAJ01000551.1 GCA_009920225.1 Paracoccaceae bacterium | reverse complement strand
GCGCAACGCGGCCTCTGCGTCGGTCGTTGGGTCGCCGTTTTCATCAACAGCCCAGCCAAGCGGGATAGGATCGCCCGCATATTTGGCCATGGTGATTTTTCCCAAGGCAACGGCAGAGGTGGAAAAATCAAAATGCATTCTCATGCCGCCAACCCCATCAGGAACCGAACAGGCCATCGGATTGGTTCCGATCACCCGTGATTTTCCGCCCGGTGCCGCGACAACGGGGGATGCGTTGGTGAACCCCAACCCCATCAAACCGCGTTGCGCGATTTGTTCGGTGAAATAGCCGAGTGACGTGCAGGTGTGGCTGTTTTTGACCGCGAACATCGCAATCCCCGTATCCCGCGCGACATCGCAGGCACGGTCAATCCCTGCGGAAAACGCAGGTTGGGCAAATCCCGTTTTGGCATCTGACAGGACTGCAGATGACTTTGGCTGCGTAACTTCAGGCTGTGCGTTCCCGTCGACACGCCCTGAGGCCAATTGAAGACAGTAGCTTTCGACATACTGAAGCCCGCAAATCACATTGCCATGCATTTCGGAATGTGCGGTAGATCGCGCCACCTCATCCGCTTGGGCGTTGCCCGCGCCATGCGCGATCAGCGCGGCCTTGGTTGCGTCAAAGATGTCTGCGTATGTCTTGGCCGTCATGTCGTTTCCTTATCCTTCGCCGAACGGAATCCAGACCACCTTGGTTTCGGTGGCGTGATCCAGATAATCGCGGGCAGACAGCACGCGCGTCATCCCATAATTGACCCAAGTCCGTTTTAGGTTTGTTGCGCTGTGCTCTTCGATGACTGTGCTGATATCTGCCTGTGAAAAGCTCCAGACAGCGTCAATATCCATGTGGGATGCAAGCGTGGGGGCCAGTTCCGCATGATCGCCCGTTATGATGTTGACGACGCCCGCAGGGACGTCTGATGTATCTAGGATCTGATAGAAATCCGTGGCGATCAATGGTGCCGTTTCAGGCGCGATGCAAATCACCCGATTGCCCATCGCAAGCGCGGCGGCAATCGGCGTGATGATATCCAAGATCGGGTTTTCGTCACCACACAGCACCGCAATCACGCCAACCGCTTCGTTTAGGGCAAGCGTGGTGCCGC
>RGAJ01000056.1 GCA_009920225.1 Paracoccaceae bacterium | reverse complement strand
TTCGACGTTAAAATCACGATCGGGGGTTCAGGGGCCTTGATCGTGCCCAATTCGGGGATTGTGACCTGAAAATCTGACAGCGCTTCTAACAAGAACGCTTCAAAGGGTTCATCGGTCCGATCCAATTCGTCGATCAACAAAATCGGAGCGCCGCGTTCATCGGGCTGCATCGCCTCAAGCAATGGGCGACGGATCAGAAATTCGTCCGAAAACAATTCGCTTTGCAGCGCAGAGCGATCCGCGCCCCCCGCCGCTTCGGCGGTGCGGATGGCGATCATTTGCGCAGGAAAGTTCCATTCATAAACTGCGGATGAGGCATCCAAACCCTCGTAGCATTGAAGACGGATCAATTTGCGATCCAACACTGCGGCCAACGCTTTGGCGATTTCGGTTTTCCCGACCCCTGCTTCGCCCTCAAGAAACACAGGACGACCCAGTTTGATCGACAAGAAAACCACAGTTGCCAAGGCCCGTCCGCAGACATAGCCTTGGGCGCCAAGTTTTTCTTGAACGTCGTCAATTGATGCAAAGCTTGTCATAGCGCCCCCAAATTGGTTGTGCCCTATTGCTGCATGTTGCGCCCGTCGGGTCAAGCGGATTGACATGCGACCAAAGTCCACATTGTACAAATTGCATAGCGCGAAATTCAATCATCGGTTGCTCCGCACATCAGGTCGCGGTACAACAGATCACGCGGTAGGGCAAAGATTGGATCGAATGGTGCGTTCGTTAATTGTGACAACTCAGAAGAACGAAGGCGCATTTCTATTGGAATGGCTTGCGCATCATAAATCTGTCGGGTTCACCGATATCTTGGTCTATTCGAATGATTGCGAAGATGGCAACGACACGATGCTGGATCGATTGCAGGAGATGGGCGAGCTCACCCATATTCGGAATGATGGGCCCTATGATGATCGCGGCATTCAATTCACGGCGCTGAAACATGCGGAAACCCATCCGCTTGTCCAAGACGCCGATTGGATCATTTCCATGGATGTTGATGAATTTGTGAACATTCATGTAGGCGATCACACGTTATCCGCACTTTATGCGGCACTGCCCGATGCAGATGCCATCGCGATCAGGTGGCGGTTGTTCGGAAATAACGGGATCATCGAATATCGTGACCGCTTTATCACAGAACAATTTGTGCGCGCGGCCCCCAAAATCATGTATTGGCCATGGCGCGCCTTTATGATCAAAACGCTGTATCGCAATACGGGTGCCTATAAAAAGTTGGGCGTGCATCGTCCGCGCAGCCCCGACAAATCCCAAGCGCCCCACACAAAATGGGTGAACGGATCGGGGGATGTTTTGCCAAACGTTTTTAAAACCAAACGGCTGTTTTCCGATTACAGCGTCGACAATTACCAAATGGTGCAAATGAATCATTATCCCTTGGGCTCCATGCATAGTTTCATCCTTAAAACTTTGCGCGGGCGATCTGGGACATCGTATCAGCCGTTGAACATGGATTACTGGTGTGATCGCAATTTCTGCACCGATGACGACAAATCAATCCTGTCGTTGAATGCACCAACGCGGGACCGATTTGACGCCTATCGCGCAGATCCGGTTCTGGGGCCATTGCACGATGCGGCGGTCGCGTGGCGCGCCGCAAAACTTGAAACCGCTTTGGCAGACGAAGAAACCCGCGCGCTGTTGGGGCGTTTGATGATCACACCACCATCCCAACCCATGCCCGCGCGCTTTGCCCACAACCTCAGACAGTTTTCGCCGAATACGCCCTAGACGCTTGTTTTTTGACGCAAAAGCGTAGGATAGTGCAAACCAAAGGTGATGAGATGCGTGATTTGGCCTATGCCGATCAATTGGATCTATCCAATCTGACGATGTCAGAATGGCTTGATGCGTTGAACGATTTGGACAGTGACGATATTTTTGTTGAATATCTGGGAAAGAACCACGGCGCCGTGTTGCAAGAAAACGGGCCCGTGTTCATCGTGACCTTTGAAACCTACAGCGCCTTTGCCAAACGCGAATCTTTGGCGCACCCCTTGGGGTGGGACATTGCCAACCGCTTTGGATGGTCCTCATTGACGATCTTATGCGACCAATTTGATTGGTTCCGATCAAAGCACATCTATGCCTATTTTGACCGCTTGGTCGATGATGGCACAATAGACCAATTTGAACGGGTGATTTTCTTGGGGATTGGCGAAACATCGCACAGTGCAGCCGCCTTCAGCCTTGTCGCGACGCACTGCGACGTGGTTCTTTTTGGGCCCATCGCATCGCTTGCAACCGATGTGGCGTCATGGGACACCCGTTTTCCTGCCGCACGCAGGTTGGATTTTACGTCACGCTTTGGCTATGCCCCCCGTTTGGTCGAAACCGCGCAAAAGGTGTACATGTTTTACGACAAATCCAATCCGGTCGAAACGATGCACGCAACCTTGTTTAAGGGGGAAAACATCAACCGCTTTGCCGCACCTTTGCAAGGCATCGCGTGGGGCGCCCTCACGTCGCGCCCGTTTGTGATTGAAAGCTTGAAACACATCGTCGCGGGCGCGGATGCGCACGTGCATTTCACCCATCTGCGCGGGCGGCGCCGCTCGACCGCATATCTTCGAAAATTATTGCTGCGCGCGCAACAGATGAACCGCCCATGGATGGTGAAAATCATCTGTGAACATACCCTTTCAATCTATGAAAATCCGCCGCGCTTTATCAAAGCGCTTGAGGCCGCGAACAACGCGCTATCAAATTCTACGCAAGACACCTAAATCTACTGGAAACGCCGCGCGGTTTTGTGTATCGCAATGCGCATGACCCAGACAGTGATCCTTCCCCGCCCTGACGACTGGCACTTGCATCTGCGCGATGGCGATATGCTTGCGGCCGTGCTCCCTGAAACATCGCGCGATTTTGCGCGCGCGATCATCATGCCCAACCTTGTGCCCCCCGTGGTTACAGGGGACCAAGCGCGCGCCTATCGCGATCGTATCCTTGCAGCCCTGCCCGAAGGCGATGATTTCACGCCCTTGATGACGCTCTACCTGACCGAGGATACAGATCCAAATGATTTGGCCGCAGCCTATGAAAGCGGCCTGATCCGCGCGGTAAAACTCTATCCCGCAGGGGCGACAACCAATTCCGCGTCAGGCGTGCGCAATTTTGAAAACGTGCGCCCCGTTTTGGAACGTATGGCCGAAATCGGATGCCCGCTGTGCGTTCACGGCGAAGTCACGACAGCCGACGTTGATATCTTTGATCGCGAGGCGGTGTTCATCGAAACGATCTTGGACCCGTTGCGCCGCTCAATTCCGGGTTTGCGCGTGGTCATGGAACACATCACCACCAAAGACGGTGTTGATTATGCGCTGTCAGCCGATGACACCCTTGGCGCGACAATCACAACCCACCACCTGATCATCAACCGCAATCACATTTTGGTGGGCGGGATCAAGCCGCATTACTATTGCTTGCCCGTTGCAAAACGTGAAACGCACCGCTTGGCCCTGCGCAAAGCGGCGACAAGCGGCAACAAAAGGTTTTTCTTGGGCACCGACAGCGCACCGCATTTGGACCACCTAAAAGAACACGCCTGCGGCTGTGCGGGATGCTTTACCGCAACCAACACAATGCCGCTCTTGGCCCATGTGTTCGAAGAAGACGGCGCATTGAAAAACCTGCGCAAGTTCGCCTGCGAAAACGGTCCCGCGTTTTACGGAATGCCTGTGAATGACGGAACGCTCACCCTCACGAAACAAGATGCGCCCGTGTCTTTCCCTTCAAAAATTGAAACCCCCAATGGCCCTGTGACGGTCTTTGATCCCGGGTTCGACGTTTTTTGGAAAGTCACCTAATTTCATCTTTGTAAAAATACTCTCGCCGAAGGCATCCGCGCTCAAATACTATCCACGCCGACACAAAGGACTTGAAACACATGATCCCATCCTCGTACCCCGACGCCACAGAAATAGCACGCTTGACCGCGCGGATGCTTTTGGAAATCAAAGCTGTTCATTTTAACGCAAATCAACCTTTCAAATTGGCCTCCGGCCTGCCCAGCCCGCTGGTAGAAGACCTAACAACAGATGGCGGATCAAAATTGTCCTTTGTCGATGCCATTCGTGAAACAGGCGCGACTTGCGCCCACACCGCGGTCATCTTCTACTATGGGATCTTCCCAGAAACCGAAAAAACGCTTGGCGATCATGGCGTTGCGCTACACTCCTTGTGCACATGGTGGGATGTTCTGGCCGAAGCCAAGGCCCAAGGCAGCTTTGACGCCAATACCCTGACCGAGGTTGAGGCGTTCTTGAACGCGCCACGCGACTGGCAAGAGGCCAACAAAGACCGCGTATAATTAATATTTCATGCTTAATCGGGGGCGATCTTTGGATCGCCCTTTTTCATCACTGACACCTAAATCGAATACGCCAAACGCCGCATCTGCGGCCAAGATTTTCCAAAAACACAAATAATCATAGTCTGCACATGCGGCCAGAACGGCTAGCACACCACCATATGTAGCGTACCATTTACAAAAGACCACAATATATGCAATATTGCAGGAACACCCTGTTTATCCACAGGTTTATACAATTTGCCCTAAGACCGAATGAACGCTAAAAACACATAACGATTCATGGGGTGGTTATGAATAAGATTACAGATATCAATCCAACCGGCGCTGACATTCAAATGCCAGACACCATGCCCCATTCGATTGAGGCAGAACAACAGCTGTTGGGTGCTATTCTAACCAATAACGAAATTTATGATCGTGTAGCGATGATCATAAAATCCGAACATTTTTATGAACCCGTGCACGCCCGCATCTTCGAAGTGGCCGCAGCGCGGATTACCAAAAACAACTTGGCCTCTCCGGTCACCCTCAACACGTTTTTACAACAGGACGAAGGGTTGCAAGAATTGGGCGGCGCGGCCTATCTCGCGCGCCTCGCGGGGGCGGCGATTGCGGGGTTTGCGGTGCGCGATTACGCGCAACTGATCTATGACCTCGCAATCCGCCGTGAATTGATCCGACTGGGCCAAGACATCGCTGCCCGCGCCCAAAGCGTCGATGTCGACCAAGAGCCCAAAGAACAAATCATCCAAGCCGAACAAGCCCTGTATAAATTGGGCGAAGAAGGCCAGGCTGACAGTGGCTTTCAATCCTTCTTGCGCGCCGTTACCTCCGCCGTCGATACCGCAAACGCCGCCTATCAACGCGAAGGTGGATTGGCAGGGATTTCAACAGGTCTAACTGATCTCGACAAAAAAATGGGCGGGCTTCACCCCTCTGACCTTATCATTCTGGCCGGTCGCCCCTCTATGGGGAAAACCTCGCTTGCGACGAACATTGCGTTCAATATCGCCAAAGCGTTCAAGCGCGGCACAAAACCGGACGGATCTGAGGGCACCATCGAAGGCGGCATTGTAGGATTTTACTCGTTGGAAATGAGCGCCGAACAATTGGCCGCGCGTATCCTGTCCGAAGCGGCCGAAGTCCCCTCGGAACAAATTCGCAAAGGTGATATGACCGAAGCGGAATTTCGGCGCTTTGTCGAGGCGGCAAAATCGCTGGAAAGCTGCCCACTGTATATCGACGATACCCCCGCTTTGCCCATTTCTCAGCTCGCCGCCCGCGCGCGGCGTTTGAAACGGACCCATGGGCTTGATTTGTTGATCATCGACTACCTACAACTTGTGCGCCCCGCGACCGCCAAAGACAGCCGCGTGAACGAAGTATCCGAAATCACCCAAGGGATGAAGGCCATCGCCAAGGAACTCCACATCCCCGTGATCGCCCTGTCCCAGCTGTCGCGTCAGGTCGAAAACCGCGAAGACAAACGCCCGCAATTGTCTGACCTTCGCGAATCTGGATCGATCGAACAAGACGCCGATGTGGTCATGTTTGTGTACCGCGAAGAATACTACAAAGAACGCGAAAAACCAGGCGATCACGATCTGGACAAAATGGCGATCTGGCAAGAGGAAATGGAACGCCTTCATGGCCGCGCCGAAGTCATCTTGGGCAAACAACGCCACGGCCCCATCGGAACGGTTGATCTGTCGTTCGAAGGGCGCTTCACCCGCTTTGGCAACCTCGTCAAACCGTGGCAACAAGACGACCGATATTAAGACCTTTCATCTTTGCAAAAATACTCTGGGGGAACCGCCAAAGGCGGTGGGGGCAACGCCCCCGTTTGATTTCGATACATTTCTATTGACCAGATTTCCCTTGACCTTGCGCCCAACCCTGTCAAAAAGCAGATATGAGCACCGCAACCTTAACCATTGATCTCACCGCGATCCGCGCCAATTGGCGCGCGTTGAATGCCCGCACGCAATGCGAAACGGCGGCGGTGGTCAAGGCAAACGCCTATGGTCTTGGCGCCTCAACCGTGGCCCGCGCCTTGGCCCAAGAAGGGGCGCGGCATTTCTTTGTCGCCGCCGCAGAAGAAGGCGTCAGCGTTCGCAAAGCGGTGGGCCAAGACCTGCCTATTTATGTGTTTAGCGGCCATATGGCCGGCGACACGGATCTGATCCGTGATTACAATTTGATCCCGATGCTGAATTCGGTTGATCAATTGATCCGCCACGCGGAAAATCTGTCCAATCATCCTTTTGGCATTCAACTTGATACAGGAATGAACCGATTGGGGATGGAACCTGTCGAATGGCAGGCGGTGCGTGATATCGCCGTGCATTTGGGGCCAAAGCTGCTGATTTCGCATCTGGCCTGTTCCGACGATCCAAGCCACGACATGAACGAACAACAATGGCAATCTTTTGTCGATATGACCCAAGATTTGGATATTCCCAAGTCACTCTCGGCCACGGGCGGATTGCTTTTGGGCGAAAAATATCACTTCGACATGACACGCCCCGGAATTGGGATCTATGGCGGCTTGCCCTTTACCAAGGCCAAACCTGTTGCCACAATTTCCATACCGGTCATTCAAATCCGCGAAGTCGACACAGGCGAAACCGTTGGTTATTCAAACACTTGGGTTGCGCCGACCCCGCGACGGATTGCGACCGTATCCGCGGGGTATGCGGATGGGATCATTCGCGCAATGGGTCCTAAAACGCGCCTTTATTCGGGCAACGTTGGCTGCCCGATTGTTGGGCGCATTTCGATGGATTTGATTGGTGTTGATATTACACTGCTGTCTGAAACGCCCACTTCACTTGAACTGCTGAACGCGCATCAAACGATTGATGTATTGGCGGACAATGCCGGTACGATTGGATATGAAATCCTGACATCGCTCGGCGGGCGGTACCGTCGCAAATACCTTGGGGATCTCGCGTGATACGTTTCTTGGCTTTGATTGGACAGTCGGTTTTATCGATGGTCGGCGCGATTGGTCGCGTGGCGCTTTTCGTGGTGAACACGCTGCGCCATATCGTAGCGCCGCCGTTTTATTTTCGTGAATTTGGCATCCAGTTGGTGCAAATTGGCTGGCTTTCGCTGCCTGTTGTTGGATTGACCGCGTTTTTCACGGGGGGTGCTTTGGCGCTGCAAATCTATGCAGGCGGCGCACGATTTAACGCCGAAGCGGTCGTGCCCTCAATCGTGGCCATTGGCATGGTCCGTGAATTGGGGCCTGTTTTGGGGGGGTTGATGGTTGCTGCGCGCGTGGCAAGCTCGATCGCTGCCGAAATTGGCACGATGAAGGTCACCGAACAAATTGATGCGCTTGTGACGCTGTCGACCAATCCGATGAAATATCTGACCTTGCCGCGCGTTTTGGCCGCAACGCTTGCAGTGCCTTGTTTGGTCGCTGTTGGGGACGCGATTGGCATTTTTGGGGGCTATCTGGTTGGCATCAACCGTTTGGATTTCAACGCTGCCGCCTATTTGATCAACACCGTCAATTTCCTTGAACCCAGCGATATCATCAGCGGCTTGGTCAAAGGGGCCGCATTCGGGTTCATCGTGGCAACGATGGGCTGCTATGCAGGCATGAATTCAGGCCGCGGTGCCCAAGGCGTTGGACGGGCAACGAAATCTGCTGTTGTGTCGGCATCCGTGATGATTTTGGCCGCAAACTATATTCTGACAGAAGCGTTCTTTTCGGCATGATCACACTGGATAACGTACATAAATCATTCGGATCAAACGCGGTGTTGCGCGGCGTGAACCTCACGGTTGAGCGCGGCAAATCGCTTGTCATCATTGGCGGATCCGGCACAGGAAAATCTGTTGCGCTGAAATCGGTTTTGGGGCTTGTCACGCCTGATCAAGGAACAATCACGGTCGACGGACAAAACGTTCAATCCGCCGAACGCGAAGCATTCCTTGCCCGTTTTGGCATGTTGTTCCAAGGCGGCGCATTGTTTGACAGTTTGCCCGTTTGGCAAAACGTGGCCTTTCGGCTGCTACGCGGATCGCTCAAGCGCCCCAAGGCAGAGGCCCGCGAAATCGCCATCGAAAAATTGCGCCGCGTGGGGTTGAAACCCGATGTTGCAGACCGCCTTCCAGCCGAATTATCGGGCGGTATGCAAAAGCGCGTGGGCCTTGCCCGTGCGATTGCGGCAGAGCCTGAAATCATCTTTTTTGACGAACCCACAACTGGGCTTGATCCCATTATGTCTGGCGTTATCAACGACTTGATCCGTGAAATTGTGGTAGAAATGGGCGCAACGGCAATGACCATCACCCATGATATGTCATCGGTCCGCGCCATCGCGGATGATGTGGCAATGCTGCATGACGGGGTGATCCAATGGACGGGACCTGTGGGGGATATGGATGCCTCTGGCGACCC
>RGAJ01000550.1 GCA_009920225.1 Paracoccaceae bacterium | reverse complement strand
TGACATGGCGATAGTCGTCGTGGGCATGCAATATCGCGGATGCAAACTGTGGGATATTCGGGCTGTTTGGATAAAATTGCGGCTCTAATGCGACACCTGCATAGGGATGAAATGCGCGTCCATGGGGTGCGCTGGGCAAGGGTGTGCCCAAATTATGCGCGGTATAGACCTGAAGCCCTGCCTCTGTCGTGGCAAGGGTCATTGTGTTGCCACCTGCACGCAAAACCGCAACCGTACGCAGATCGGTTGGATTGTCAGACAGGCAATAATTCATATCAATCGTGCGCATACCCTCGCCCCATGCTAAGGATGCCTGATCGCGCAAATCATATTCGGTGCCAGCAACATCGAGATATTGACCCGTTGGAATGCTTTCGGCGTCCACCTCTAGGCGCTGTTCGGCTGCAACCTGCAAACGGTGGTCAGAAATATCATGATTTCCAGACAGATTGAAATAACTATGGCCCGTAAAATTGCACAGCGTGGTTGCGTCGGTCTTGCCAAGAATTGTCGTGCGCAATGTGGCCCCATCCAGCGCATAGATCACATCAACCGTCAAATTTCCGGGAAAGCCCATGTGACCATCGGGCAAGACATCGCGCAAGTGAACCGACACAGGCGTCGCTTCGACAAGGTCCATGACGCGCAAGCCAAGTGTATCACGGCCACCATGCAGACAGTGGATCCCCCCCAGATTGGCATCAAAGTGATACTCTGCACCGTCAATCTCTGCGCGGGCACCACGAATGCGATTGGCGTACCGCCCGACGATCACCCCAAGCTTGCCCGGGTTGGTAAAATACGGCTCGACCGTTGGATAGCCCAAGACCATCGAATGGTCGCTGTCGCACCATGACAGCGATTGGATTGCCGCCCCAATTGTCAGAATGCGCGCCCGCAACGTTCCGTTATCAAGCGTGATCGTCTCAATCTGCCTATCGTGATGTGTCATTTATTGCTGCCCCTCTTCGATCATGCCCTCTTGGCAACAGATCGGGATTGTCCTGTTTCGTCATCTTGCCATAGGGTGCGGTGCATGCAAGGGTATTTTGATACAGAATATAAGGGACACCGCCATGTGGAACATTATGTGGTTTATGCGCATGACCA
>RGAJ01000549.1 GCA_009920225.1 Paracoccaceae bacterium | reverse complement strand
AGAGCGCGGTGTTGGCACGACAGATTTGGCAAAGCACACGCCATGGTGGGGCGAACGCGCCGTTTTGATCGAAAGTGACCCACCGCGTCACAATGAAATCAAAGCCCAAGTGATGCAGGTTTATTCGCCGCGCGCGTTGACAGAATTGGGCCTTGTTTTTCGTAAAGAGGCCGAGACATTGATAGACGCTGTAATCGCGAAACGCAGTGTGGATGCCCATGCTGATATTGCGGCTGCCTATCCGCTTAAGGTATTTGGCGATGCTTTGGGGATTGATCAAGCTGGGCGTGACATCCTGCTAACCTTTGGCGATTTAGTCTTTAATAACTTTGGCCCCAAAAACGATATTTTAGAAGCGTCATGGCAAAACGCAAACAAGATCGGTGCGGTCGACTGGATGCGGGCGCGCACAGCGCGAGATGCGGTGCGTGATGGATCCTTGGGACAGAAATTGCATTCGCTGTCCGATCGCGGCGATCTCACCCCGGCCGAGTCCGCAAATGTCATGCGCGGACAATTGGCGGCAGGGGTGGATACCACGGTGGCGGCCTTGGGATACGCGATCTATTGTTTTGCGGTTTATCCTGATCAATATGCATTATTGCGCGAAGACCCAAGTTTGGGCGTGCGTGCCTTAGAAGAGGCAATACGCCTTTTGTCCCCGTTGCAAACGATTTTGCGTACGACCACGTCAGATACAGAATTAGGGGGGCTGCCTGTCAAGGCAGACCATAAAATTGTGATCAGCAATGCGGCCGCCAACCGTGATCCGCGTAAATTTCAAGATCCTGATCGGTTCGACATTACACGGAACGTCACTGGTCATTTGGGGTTCGGTCGTGGCGTTCATTCCTGTGTCGGTCAACATATTGCCAAATTGGAGGCTGAACATTTATTTGCAGTTCTCGCAGAACGCGTTCAGAAAATCACACTTGCCGGCGCGCCAAGATACAAACTGAATAACACTGTGCGCAGCCTGTCCTGCCTGCCTGTAACGATCGAACCGGCATGACCTGAGCCGATCACAAACTTGACGAACCAGAGAGTTTGGCACCAAACTCTTTCCTGTAAGAGCTGAGAGAGTTTGTATGGATCATAGCGCAGTACTTG
>RGAJ01000548.1 GCA_009920225.1 Paracoccaceae bacterium | reverse complement strand
GTGCGCATCGGCAGAACAAGCGTCAAAGGACCCGGCCAAAATGCACGCGCCAAGTGATCGGCAAGATCGTTCCATTCGACCAAGCGTTTGGCCATTCCAACATCGGACACATGCACGATCAGGGGGTTAAAGCTTGGCCGACCTTTCGCCTCGTAAATCTTGGCAACGGCAAAATCATCACTCGCATCCGCCCCTAAGCCGAATACCGTTTCGGTGGGAAAGGCAACCAATCCCCCTTTGGCCAAAATCTCGGCGGCTTTTTCGATGTCGTGCTGGGATGACCCCAATCGCTGTGTGTGCATGATCCAATTGACGCTGCGTTTTAGTTGCCGTTCCTCATATCGCTAACTTATGGATAAGACCAGTCCGACCAACAAATGAATAAGGATTTGTCATGCCCTTTCGTGCCCCTGTGTCCGAATATCAGTTTTTGTTTGAAAATGTTGTCGATTATTCGGTTTTAACAACAGTTGAAAAATTTGAACATGCCACATCTGACATTGTCGACGCGATCTTAACCGAAGCGGGGCGGTTGTGCGAAGACGTGATTGCGCCGCTGCAACGAAACGGGGATACCGATCCAGCACGGTTGGAAAACGGTGTTGTGCGCACGTCAAAAGGATTTGCAGACGGATACCGCGCGATTGCCGAGGGTGGATGGGTGTCCACATCGGCCAGTCCCGAATTCGGCGGCATGGGGTTGCCTTTGACGGTGACAACCGCTGTGAACGAAATGATGGCCGCGGCCTGTTTGTCTCTGCAGCTCAACCCATTGATGACCCAAGGCCAGATCGAAGCCTTGGAACATCACGCCAGCGACGAGATCAAAGCGCTGTACCTGCCAAAGCTGATTTCAGGCGAATGGAGCGGGACAATGAATTTGACCGAACCACAGGCGGGATCCGATGTCGGGGCGTTGCGGTCAAAGGCTGAGCCAAACGGTGATGGCACCTATGCAATCACGGGGCAGAAAATCTATATCTCATGGGGTGATAATGATTTCACGGGCAACGTGTGCCATTTGGTTCTGGCGCGTCTGCCGGATGGGGTTGCGGGGACCAAAGGCATTTCTTTGTTCATCGTACCGAAATATATCCCGGACGAAAACGG
>RGAJ01000547.1 GCA_009920225.1 Paracoccaceae bacterium | reverse complement strand
GCGGAAATTTGGATGTACGGCGATCCGACCAGTTTTGATTTACGCCAAGCGCTGGCCGCGCATTTATCCGTTGGTCTGGACAATATCGTTGTGGGCGAAGGCATCGATGGGCTTTTGGGCTATGTTGTGCGCATGTTCATCGAAGCAGGGGATGCCGTTGTCACATCAGACGGGGCGTATCCCACGTTTAATTATCACGTCGCGGGTTTTGGCGGTGTGCTGCACAAGGTTTCCTATCGCAATGACGGCGAAGATTTGCCCGCTCTTATCGCAAAGGCCCGCGAAACGGGCGCCAAGCTGATTTATTTTGCCAATCCTGACAACCCGATGGGCAGCTGGACCAAGGCAGAAGATATCAGAGCAGCCTTGGATGATTTGCCCGATGGCACACTTTTGTTATTGGATGAGGCCTATATTGAATTTGCGCCCATAGGCACAGCCCCGCAAATTGCCATCGACGATCCGCGTGTCCTGCGGTTTCGCACGTTTTCCAAGGCCTATGGCATGGCAGGGGCGCGGGTCGGCTATGCCTTTGGTGCGGCACCTTTGATTGCGCAGTTTGAAAAGATTAGAAACCATTTCGGGATGAACCGCGTTGCCCAAATTGGCGCGATAGCGGCCTTGAACGATCACGGATGGTTGGCCGAAATGGTGGAACATGTGTCCAATGCCCGTCACCGCATTGGTCAGATTGGGCAAGCGAATGGCTTGCAGGCGCTGCCGTCTGCGACAAACTTTGTGGCGATTGATTGTGGGCGCGACGGGGCCTATGCCTCGGCCGTATTAAACGGGTTGGTGGCGCGCGGGGTTTTTGTGCGAAAACCGTTTGTCGCGCCACAAGATCGCTGCATCCGTGTGAGCGCGGGGCGCACAGAGGATTTGGATCTGTTTGCCGCTGCTCTACCAGATGCCATCAAGGCTGCGCAGGGTTAGGTTAGCCCCGCGCAATCACTGCTGCTGCTGCATCGACTGCACCCGATCCATGGGCAATGTCCAAGGCGGTTATACCGGCCTCGACCGTACCAAGCAAGCCCATGATCATTTGCGCGTTCACGAATCCCATATGTCCAAACCGGAAAAATCCCTCGCCTTTGGGGTCGTCTGGTGTGG
>RGAJ01000546.1 GCA_009920225.1 Paracoccaceae bacterium | reverse complement strand
CGCTTCGGTTAAAACGCCGCCTTCGTCATAACCGACATAACCAGGAGGTGCCCCAATCAATCGCGCAACTGCATGTTTTTCCATAAACTCGGACATATCAATACGCACCATCGCCGTATCGTCATCAAACAGAAATTCAGCCACTGCTTTGGTCAATTCGGTTTTTCCGACACCGGTTGGACCCAAAAAGAGAAAGGATCCCAAGGGGCGGTTTTCGTCATTTAGACCAGCACGCGCGCGCCGCACCGCATTTGACAGGGCTGTTACCGCCCTTTTTTGTCCGATTACCCGACGATGCAGGGCATCTTCCATCCGCAGTAATTTTTCGCGTTCACCTTCCAGCATTTTGGACATGGGAATGCCCGTCCAACGTTCAACGACTTGGGCGATTTGTTCTGGGCGCACGGCCTCTTTGACCATTGTGTCATTCGCATCGTCTTCCCGATTTTCCGCTTGGGCCAGCTGTTTTTCCAAGGATGGAATGATGCCATAGGACAGTTCCCCAGCGCGCGCCAAGTTACTTTCGCGTTTTGCGATGTCCAAATCCGCGCGGGCGCGATCAAGCTGTTCTTTGACATCACGGGCCGACGCGAGTTTGTCACGTTCCGCCTGCCATTTTGCAGTCATCACAGCGCTGCGGTCTTGCAAGTCGGCCAGATCCTTTTCTAATGTGGCCAAGCGGTCTTGGGATGCAGCGTCGTCTTCCATCCGCAGTGCTTCGACTTCGATCTGCTTTTGCAAAATATCGCGATCGAGTGCATCCAGTTCTTCGGGCTTGCTATCCACTTCCATGCGCAGTCGGCTTGCCGCTTCATCGACAAGGTCAATTGCCTTGTCAGGTAAAAAGCGGTCAGTGATGTAGCGGTTCGACAAGGTTGCGGCAGACACCAAGGCGCTGTCTGAAATCCGAACACCATGGTGCAATTCGTATTTTTCTTTGATGCCTCGCAGAATAGAAATCGTATCTTCGACAGTTGGCTCGGATACCATAACGGGTTGAAACCGCCGCGCCAAAGCTGCGTCCTTTTCGACGTATTTCCGATATTCATCCAATGTCGTTGCGCCGATACAATGCAATTCACCCCGTGCAAGCGCAGGTTTGATCAGGTT
>RGAJ01000545.1 GCA_009920225.1 Paracoccaceae bacterium | reverse complement strand
GTCGTCACCGAAATATCCACCGCATATTTGATCACCCCGATGACCTCACCATGATCATTCATGATCGGGTTATAGGTGGCTTGGATATAGACCCGTTCCCCATGTTTTGAGAGCCGCGAATAGGAGCCAGATTGAAATTCACCGTTTTGCAAAGCCTCCCAGAATGCGCGGTATTCGGGGGATTTCACAAAATGGCTTTCGCAAAACATCGCATGATGTTGTCCCAAAATTTCATTTTGTGAATAGCCAAGTGTGTTCAAGAAATTTTCGTTTGCTGACAGGATCGTCCCATCTGGTGCGAACGAAATAACGGCTTGGCTTTTGTCGAGGGCGCGGATCACTTGCACATCCGTGAATGCGCTATAGTCGGACTTTTTAATCTTGCGGCCAAACATTTGCGTTTCCTCTACGTCATATGTAACTCGTAATCTAACTACGAGATGGGTGGTAATTATAGAAACACGTGTCTTTTCGATAAAATTTACCGATTGGACGCCCATTTTAATAATTTTTATTTATTGCTATGATTTAAAAATGCTAATTTTAATTATTATAAACTTGTCTATAGTGCAGCTTGATACATCATGAATCATGATGGTGTGTTTCGTATTTCTAAGAACAGGAGAGATTTATGGACGGGAATGATTTTCCGAAGTCGGGTCAATGCCCTGTAATGCATGGCGCAAATTCAACCACAACCAAAGACGTCATGGATTGGTGGCCCAACGCGCTTAACTTGGACATCTTGCATCAACACGATCGCAAGACAAATCCAATGGGCGAAAAATTTGATTATCGCGAAGAATTGAAAAAACTGGATGTTGATGCGCTCAAGGCTGATCTGACCTCCTTGATGACCGACAGCCAAGATTGGTGGCCTGCGGATTGGGGTCACTACGGTGGATTGATGATCCGCATGGCGTGGCACGCCGCAGGATCATACCGTACAGCCGACGGTCGCGGCGGTGCTGGCACAGGCAACCAACGCTTTGCACCATTGAACAGCTGGCCTGACAACGGCAACCTTGATAAAGCACGCCGTTTGCTGTGGCCGATCAAAAAGAAATACGGAAACTCTGTTTCATGGGGCGACCTGTTCATTTTGGCAGG
>RGAJ01000544.1 GCA_009920225.1 Paracoccaceae bacterium | reverse complement strand
TTTAGGAAATGCAACTGTTCTTCCAGGGTTCTATTTCCATCACACATACCCAAGGTGGAAATTGTATCGTCCACCTCTTCCAAAAACAGCTCAATCACTTCGTTAAAGTCTTCTGGCCCAACTTCGTGACGCAATTCATCGACACGATCCCAATTTATCATGGCACCCTCCTATCTTTCCCAGATCTGTTATGACCGCCAAACCGTAAACAGGGTGTTGATGTTCAAATTGTAGTATTTCGAATTGTCCCTATTCATCTTGTGTTAATCCTGCCCCCTTAGAACAATCAGGTAACAAGTTTACGAGGTGCCAGTGCAGCAGGCGGCAGATCCAAGTCCAACCACGCAGGCGATCCGCAATGTTCTGGTCGTGGACGACAGCCGCCTGCAGCGACGGATCCTGTCATCGATGTTGACCCGTTGGGGGTTCTCGGTAACCGAAGCCACCGATGCGCATCAGGCGCTTGCGCTTTGTCGCGACACATATCCTGATCTGGTCTTTTCGGATTGGATGATGCCCGGCATGTCTGGGTTGGAGTTTTGCAAAGAATTCCGTGCGCTGTATCCAGACCATTATAGTTACTTCATTTTACTGACGTCCAAGTCGGAAAAAAATGACATTGCCCAAGGGCTTGAAACGGGGGCCGATGATTTTCTGGCCAAGCCGGTCAATGCCTATGAATTGCGCGCACGGATTACGGCGGGCGAACGCATTTTGTCGATGGAACGGGAATTACATTCGCGCAATGCCATCATTTCCGAAACGCTAAGCGAATTGCAGAAACTGTATTTGGCGATTGATAATGACTTGGTTGAAGCCAAGAAGTTACAGCAATCTTTGATACGGGATCCAAACATAACCATCGGTCGGTATCGCATTACCCAATTTTTGCAAAGCGTAGGTCACGTTGGCGGGGATTTGGTGGGGCTCTTTCCTGCGGGCGATCGGCATCTGGGATTATTCGGAATTGATGTGTCCGGTCACGGCATCAGCTCGGCCCTGTTTACCGCGCGGCTTGCGGGTTTTTTATCGTCGGGATCGGCGGAACATAACATCGCGTTGGACATAAATCACGCAGGCGGGATTGCCCCATTACCCCCCCAAGAGGTGT
>RGAJ01000543.1 GCA_009920225.1 Paracoccaceae bacterium | reverse complement strand
CCGCTGCAAAATGAACAGCAAAATCAAACCAAAGAAAAACAGCGCCCCGCCTGCTGTAATCGCCTGCAAGGCGGCGATGCGGCGCGCGGGCGCAAGGTCAACCAAGGCTTCGGCCTGCAATCCGATGGTGGGCAGGTCCGACACCAGATGCAGCGCATCCTTGGGCACATAAGGCCCCCAATTCAGGCGCCAAATATCATAATCCCCCGCGCCCCACCGCGCGCGCACGGAACTGACAGGGGCGTCTTTTGCGTGCAAGCCCACTTCGCCCGCAAAGCGTTCCCACCCCAATAACTCGGACCGGTTTGAAATGAACACTTCGGCTTTTTCGTCAACAAAATATACCGTCGGTCGTGTGCCACGCCATTGCGATTCAATGCGCCCCACATCCACCATGACGACCAAGACCGCTTCGACCTTTCGGCTTGGCCCAAAGAAAGGGGCGGCATAGTAAAAGCTTCGGATCTGGAATTCCTCATCATTGCCATGCGCGACCCCCAAAGCCCCTGTCATCGCACGCCGAAAATATGCGGCTTGTGCCATATCACGGGGCACCTGCGCCGTTGCAGACGCCAAAACATCGCCCTTGGTATCCAAGTAAATCAAGGTCACAGCACCCGTTTTATCGGCGGCTGCGCGCAAGATCGATTGTGCCGCCGCCGCATCAGATGCCTGTGCGTCCGGTTGCGTCATGCGCACCAATGTCGGGTGATTTGACATCAAAACAGCCAGTTCCTGATACCGCTGCAATTGTGCTTGCAATCGATCGGACGCGAGGGACAAATCGGATTGCGATCGCGCATGGACCTGTTCCACCGCACGCACATAGCCCACATACCACACCGCACCTGCCGCAAGCGTCGCACCAAGGGTCAGCGCAATCAAGGCCCATAAATTTTTCAAACGTCCCGTCATCATGATTGCAATCTATCAACACATGATATCAATTGACCATATTGAAAGGGACACCATGGAAAAGATTTCGCAATCACCCACAGATCCAAGCTTTGTGCAAAATCCATATGTTTTCTACAAAAACATGCTGACCAAATCTGGGCCCGTGTTCTGGCAAGAGTATGATATGGCCGCCGTTTTTGATTATGCGACAGTT
>RGAJ01000542.1 GCA_009920225.1 Paracoccaceae bacterium | reverse complement strand
ATGAGGTAAGTTCTAAGGCAATCACCGCAAGTGACGAAATGATGCGCTACATCTCGAACAACCTGTGATCGGAATGTTAAGATGATCTGCAGAAAGTCCTTTTGCTTTGTGCTTAACCTAGTCGCCGCGATGAGCCTTTCCGGCTGCTCTGCCCAAGTAGAAGAGGTCGCAAGCGCAAATTTTACTCCCATTTACCCGTTCGCATCCGAGGCTGAAACGGCGCGGGTACCAACAGGGGGGATTTATTCGCCGCAAAATGGAGGTCTTTTCGCAGCCGACCGCCGGGCTAGTAGAGTCGGCGACATTCTGACTGTATCTTTTGCTGAAAGCTTTCAAGCGACGAAGTCGCAAAATGCTGGGACGGCCAAGACCTCTTCCTATGACATTGCTCTACCAAATATTTTGTCGCTTCCCTCTGGCGGAAATCTAACGCACGGAACAACACAAAATTTCACTGGCAGCGGGACTGCTGCACAGTCAAATTCGCTGACGGGTCAGGTATCAGTGCATGTTGTACGGATCATGCCAGGCGGAAACCTTGAGATTCTTGGTCAGAAAAAGCTGACTTTGAATAACGGCGATGAATACGTCCGGGTTCACGGCATCGTTAGGGCCGATGATATTATGGCCAACAATGTCGTGATGTCTGACCGCATAGCAAATGCCGAAATTACATATATTGGGGCAGGCGATCTGGCGGATGCTGGGAAAAGGGGTTGGTTGTCGCGTATTATTTCTTCTATCTCTCCAATTTGATGGAGCTGTCATGACACTCAGCATATGGCCCAAGTTAATCATTTTCACTTCGATCTTAGTCAGCATTCTAGGATTTGCTCCTAATCAAGCCCGTGCCGAGCGAATAAAGGACGTGGCCACAATTGCCGGAGTGCGGTCTAACCAACTAGTGGGTTATGGGATCGTGGTAGGTCTAGCTGGCACCGGAGATGGCGGAACTGGGATAACCCTGCAATCAATGCAGTCGATGGTTTCACGTTTCGGAATTGTAACTGATGTAGGTGGACTTAATGCACGGAATGTGGCCGCGGTCATGGTTACAACCGATCTGCCGCCCTTCGTCAAACCTGGCCAACGACTTGATGTTACAGTTTCAACGATTGGCGGCGCCTCATCCCTGAGAGG